>NZ_JANKAS010000007.1 GCF_024622505.1 Irregularibacter muris | reverse complement strand
AGATCTCTCCTTTCAAGCTTTTATAGTTCACCGAGTACTCAGCGGGCTATAAAAGTGCTCTATTAAAGTCTATTCTCTCATGTCTTCTACTTATTTTAAATCCATGGGATTATTGGACGCTTACCTTCTATTGATATCTTTCCTATCTTATTAGCTTTATACTCTGTAAACCACAAAGCTCCATCAATTCCCTTTGCTATAATCAGAGGTTCTGCATCTAAGGTTGGAAGTAAATACTCTGTAATTTCACCTTTTGATGTAATTCTACCTATTTTATTTCCTCTACTTTCTGTAAACCACATGGCTCCGTTAGGTCCTACAGTAATTCCATATGGTCCTGATTTATCCATTGGAAGTTTATATTCATTTATTTTTATATTCATTTGCTTATCATCCTTTCATTTTAAAAACAAAAAAACCTTTCCCAACTAAAAGTCTCGGAAAGGTTACAAGTATCATTATATAAATTTAGTATAAAACAACTATTCCAAAGTAGAAATAGTTAATTAGTAGTATATAAATTCTAATTAAATTGACACTATTATAATCCTATCCAAAACTTATAGTAGTCTAAGTAACTCAAACTAACATACCCTAAATGTTAAAAGATATGTTAACTTTACCTATACTACCTTAACTTCTAAAAACTAGATAAGATTATATGATCATTTTAACTAATCACCTCATGTTTATTTTATTTACATTTAAAGTATAGTACATTTAAGATTATAATTCAATGATTTATCAGTGAATTTGTAGAGCTTGGCATATTTCTATTCTCTTCTATCTATCTTTTACCCCAAATTTATCTTAGAAGTAATCATTTCATGTCAATAAAAAAGTAGGAGTTATCATAGTTATCATAGAGTTTTTTCTACGAATTCTCCTACTTTATGAAGAATTTTACTTAATTGCTAAAGAACTTCTTATATTGAGACATATTATAAAATGTTTTTGACACAGCATATAAAGAATATATCACGATTTTGTTATAGTCTATCTAAAGCTAATGTTCATAATCTATATTATCGCACCAATACAAAATACAGCAGTACAATAATTCCAAGTATAATCCTATACCAACCAAATACTCTGAAATCGTGCTTTTTAATATATCCCATTAAAAATTTTATAGCAAATACCGATACCATAAAGGCTATCACCATGCCAAATCCAAGAGTAAGAAGCTCTGAACTTGTAAAATCAAAGCCAAACTTTAACAGTTTAAATGCACTTGCACCAAACATTGTCGGCACAGCAAGAAAAAAGCTGAACTCTGCCGCCGCTACTCTGGATACACCAATAATAAGCGCACCAATAATGGTTGCACCTGAACGAGATGTTCCAGGGATAAGAGACAGCACTTGAAACATTCCAATCATAAAAGCCGTTTGATAGCTAATTTCCGCTAACGTATTCGTTTTTGGTTTACGTCTTTTATTCCAAGCCTCAATAACTATAAACAACACTCCATAAAGTATAAGCATTGCGGCAATTACAATAGGAGTACCTAAGTATGCTTCTAGGAAGTCATCAAACAAGAGGCCTATAATTCCCGACGGAATACACGCTACCAACACCTTAAACCATATGAAGAAAATATCTTTTTTGATTATTGGATTTTCTCTAAAGCCAAAGGGAAACATCTTATCCCAAAACATAATTACAACAGCCAGAATTGCACCAAGCTGTATCACTACGAAAAACATTTCCTTAAACTCTTCACTCATATTAAGCTGCAAAAACTCATCAATAAGTAACATATGCCCTGTACTACTGATAGGCAACCACTCGGTAATACCTTCAACAATTCCAATAATAATCACTTTTATTAATTCTAAAATATCCATAAATTAGCCTCCTTATTTAACATCCTGTTTTTTAAAATAAGCAAAGCTTGAAAAAACTCCAAAGAAGAAAACAGTCAATATGATAACAAGAGCTGTTTCAATTGAATAGTTATATTTTTCAATATCCCCACTTGCAATCAAATAAGGAGATGTCCACGGAAACAATACTCCTAAATCTTCATTGGCCAGTGCAACATTGCCAAGAACTACTGTGGCTGCTGCAATAATCGGTGTAACTAAGTTTTTAAGCCAAAGTGTTATAAAGACGAAAGGCGACATTGTAAAATACAGTAAAAAAGCACCTAGAAAATACTCTTTAAGTGACTGTATAATAACAGTAGCACTAAACTGGGCAGCATTGCCGATAATACTTAAAAGCAAAGTGGATACCCATGCTACTGCTGTTAAGATCATCATCCATATAAAAACCATAAAGAATTTTGCAGTTAAAAAAGCTCCCTTTGAAACAGGAATGGTAAGCATCGACTTCAACGTATTTTCAGTATATTCACGGCTGAAAAGGTATACAGCTATCACTCCATATACAATAACACCAAATAAAAGAAGTACATATAAATTTGTCTGTTCTAGCATATCCCAATAAGTAATAACTTTATTTGGCTCAGTAATTTTAGCTTTTATCAGCCCAGCAAAAACCATGATAGGCGATACCATTGCACCTAAAACACTGATAAAAAACATTTTTGAGCGTTTTAGCTTTAAAAATTCACAATATACTAGATTAGCCAAGTTTCCCACCTCCAATCAAGTTTGAGAAATAATCCTCCAGTTTTTCTTCACTAATATTGACTTTCGATACTAAAATATCACTTTCTACAAAACACTGGTTTAGCATTGATCTCATTTCCAAATTAGTGTAGAGGCGAATACTACCCTTTTCATGTACACTATAATCAGTAAGTCCAAACTTTTGCTCAAGCAAAAGACAAGCTTTGTTTTCATCTGAGACCACAAACTCAACATATTGCCTGTTGCGCTGGTGAAGTTCCTGCATAGCTACTTCCTCAATAAGCCTACCTTCATGCATAACTCCGATAATATCTGCAAGCTGTTCAATCTCGCTTAAAATATGGCTTGAAATGAGTATTGTTACCCCTTTTTCAATACAGAGCATTTCAAGATATTTTCGTACCTCTTGTATACCTACAGGGTCGAGTCCATTAATTGGCTCATCTAAGATGAGCATCTCTGGTTCGTGCATAATCGCTGCTGCTATGCCAAGGCGCTGTTTCATACCAAGGGAATAGTTGCCAAAGGTTTTTTTCTTTTCCTTATCAAGACCTACAATTTCAAGTGCATTTTGTACGCTGTCCTTTTTGTGCTGTCCTCTCAAACGAGCAAAGATTTGTAAATTCTCTCTGCCTGTTAGGTTTTCATAAAAACCAGGTGTTTCAATCATAGAACCAATGCGACGATAAGTTCCCTTTAAATTTTTTCGGTAATCCTCTCCAAACAATGAAATTTCTCCACTTGTAGGTGCAGCAAGGTTTAACAGCATGCGCATAGTAGTGGTTTTGCCTGCCCCATTTCTACCAAGCAATCCATAGATTTTCCCTTGTGGAACATGCATATTCACACGGTCCACACCTATTTGTTCACCAAACCGCTTTGTCAGCTTGGTTGTTTTAATTGCATATTCACTCATCTGCATGACCTCCTTACAATACTTATTGTATCAGGTAATGCTGACATCACCCTTGCGCAAATCTTACTTTTTTCTTACTTTAATAAAAAAGTCTCCCATTGGTTGGGAGGTTAAGGAAGCCTTTTTTAAATGTGTAACAGAAAGTCTAAAACTGCGAAAAATTTATATTTTCCCGCCCATTATAAAAAGAGATGACAAATGACTTCATCTCTTAAACATTGGTAGTTCAATAGTAAATTCTGTATATTCACCTATATTACTTTGTGCAGTTACCCTACCTCCATGCATCTTTGCAAGCTCTTTGACAATAGAAAGTCCAAGACCACTGCCCTGTCTACTTCTTGATGTATCCCCTTTATATAACCGTTCAAAAACTTGTGGTAGTTTATCTTTACCTATACCAATCCCGTTATCTTTTACTATTATGCTAATAATACCGTTATTCTGTTTGGCGGCAACCTTCAAGTGACTGCAACTACTGTGCTCTACCGCATTTTGAATAAGGTTGGATACCATACGCTTATATGCAGAAGTGTCAAGTTCTAGGATCCATTCCTCATCTGGAATTTCTATTTCGGGAGTTATTTCCTTCTGCTCTAATGTAGGCAACCAATCAATAACTATTTCTTTAGTTAACTCACAAATATCAGTATCTTGCATGATCAGCTTCAATTCTTTGGAGTCTATCTTGAACCAGTCAAACAGTGTATCAATAAGCCTCTTTAAGTCATAGGCTTTTTTTCTAGCAATTTTGATGTATTCCTCTTTTTCCCCATCATCAACAATATCACTTTCAAGTGCGTCCAAGTAACCAAGCAAAGATGTAAGGGGCGTTCTCACATCATGGGAAAGGCTTGTGAGTAATTCTTTGTTTGCTTGCTCTAACCTTTTCTGACGTGATAATTCTTGGTTATGGCTATAAATTAACTCATTAATTTCAAAACTTATTTTCGAAACAACTCCGTTATCTTTGATAAATATCTTTTTATTTTCTCCATTTTTAGCCGCCACAAGAACATCTAACATTTGCCTTAGCTGTTTTCTCTGCATAACAAAGAGAAATATACACAGAATACAAATCAGGCTGAGGGTAACTATAATAAATATACTCATATTATACTCCTTCCATCAAATTTGTAACCAACACCCCATACAGTCTGAATAAACTGAGGCTGTTCAGGATTAGGCTCTATTTTTTTGCGGAGTCTACGAATATGTACCATAATATTGTTATCATCAAATGCATATTCATCCTTCCATACTGCACGATATATCTGTTTTTTGGTAAAAACCCTACCACTGTTCTTAGCAAGGAAATAAAGCAAATCAAACTCCTTTGCTGTAAGATCCACAGTTGCTCCAGAGGCTATAACCTCCCTTGTAGCAGGCGCGATTGAAAGATTATCAAATGTCAGCATAGATGCAGATTCCTCTACACTCTCACCACCTAAAGTAGTATAGCGACGAATGATAGACTGCACCCTTGCAACAAACTCATTCATACTAAATGGTTTTGTAAGATAATCATCAGCACCGAGCCTAAGTCCTAAAACCTTATCGATTTCACTGTCTTTTGCAGTAAGCATAAGAACCGGCACGCTGCTTGTTTTACGCAGATCAGAAAGTACATCAAAGCCATTTTTCTGCGGAAGCATGACATCAAGCACAACAAGCTGATATGAAGTGGTTAATCCTTCTGTAAGACCGTCTGCTCCATTATGTTTGGTGGTAACGACATAGCCTTCTGTTTCAAGGTACCTTTCAACAAGAGCACAAAGTTCTATGTCATCATCTATGATTAAAATTTTTTGTTTCACGTTTTCACCTTCTTTTTAGCAAAATTAAAACATTATATTTCCTTGTAAAGTTGTTTATTTAATTAAGTCTTTTCAATCACCTTTAGATTGCCATTCATTTTGCAAACCCAGTTAAGAGATTCCGTTTCTATGATAGCTTCTTCTAATAGCTCGTTAACATCACTTATGTTGTCCGCTCATTATCAATAACAATATCAACAGCATTGATATTGTTATTATATATACATAGCCAACTTTAGTCAATTTAAAAAGGAATAAATATCCAATCAAGAAAATTTACTCCTCCCTTTTTATTTCGAGATATAAAAAAGAGGCTATGTCTATAATTTAAATTAACCTAAAAACTTAGCCCCTTGGTTTTCAATTCTATTTCTTGTATCTAGATATCTCAAAATATCTTGATAAACATTATTTAATCTATATTGCCTATTTTGCCCATCACCATTGAATCACAAATTTTTATGATAACTATAATTGAAATCATCATATAAATGTAATTTGGATAGACATAGTAAGCGTACAACATCTTACCACTGCGACGCCAAATATAAATGTTAGAAAACATTTTTTCCTATATAACTGTATATATACTTAATTTTATCACCACACTATTTAACAAGAATTATCAAATCACTAAGTGTTTTAAATCCGTTTTTTTCATAGAACTTCTGTGATGGATAATTTTTTTCTGTATTTAATATCATTGCATTCATTCCTTGCTCTTTAATATCTTCTTCTATTGCCTTTATAAACCAGCTGCCAATAGCTCTACCCTGCATTTCATAACTAACGCAAAATTCATCTATATAATATTCAAAGCCTTCTATCCATGGTTTTTTCATACCAATACTCAAGGCTACTACCTTATCATCTAACAAAGCTGCATAACCTACAAAGTAGTTATTGTTAAAATGATTATTAAAAAACTCCACTACTTGTTTTCTTGATTCGTAAATATCATTCCATGGTTCTTTAGTGAATGTTTCAATATATAAATCCACACAATCATTAATCATATGTTTTTTAATTTTTGATAAAACTAATTCTTCCATGCTTCTCCTCCTACACAACTTGTTGTTTGCTTTTTCTTTTTACATACACAATATTTTACCTATGTTCATCTATAGTATATAATTCACCTACCATAATATCAACCAAATTTAACCATTTACTCTTCCTATATCTCCAATTATCCAATGTCATCTGTCAAATGTCCTATTTAAAAGGGTCAAAATCGGTGTTTTTTAGCCGATTTTTGACCCAAATTCCATCCTAAAACCACTATATGTTGTGGTCGAACCCTACTTTTTCTCCTTTCAACCACAATACGTCATCAGAATTATACTCTCAACGTGGCTGGAGACACTCCAACTAATGTCTTAAGTCAAATTTTTGTACCATACGTCTGTGGAAACAGGTCAACCGATTTTTAGCGTTTTCGAGGTATGTGGGAACATATCAACAGTTTTACTGTTCGTGGGAACATATCAACATTGATAATGCTATAACGCCAACTACTAGATTTGTAATTGGCGTTATAATTATTACGACTTTAGTCTGCCTTTAAGCTCTTTTATTTTTGCTTCTATTGTTGAGATTACTTTTTTAAATTCCTCATCACTCTTACCTGTAGGATCATCCAGTCCCCAATCTTCCCTGTGTTTACATGGAAGGTAAGGGCATTCCACATTGCACCCCATTGTAATAACGATATCTACTGGAGGTATTTCATCAAGCAACTTTGAATGCTGAGTTGTCTCCATATCTATACCATAAAGCTCTTTCATTATGCGTACTGCATCTTGATTGATTTGCGGTTTGGTTTCAGTACCGGCAGAATAACTTTCAAATATATCTCCTGCAAAATGCTTACCAAGTGCCTCAGCCATTTGGCTTCGGCATGAATTATGGACACATATAAATGCGACCTTAGGTTTATTACTCATTGGCCATACCTCCTCTTTAGCTTTTTACTGGAAACCAGTGTTTTGTATTATTCGCTATCTTTACAAGTATCAACATAACAGGTACTTCTGTAAGAACCCCTACAATGGTAGCAAGTGCAGCTGGGCTTTGTGTTCCGAACAATGCAATCGCAACAGCAACTGCCAGTTCAAAAAAGTTGGAGGCACCAATCATACCAGCAGGCGCAGCTATATCATGCGGAAGCTTCAGAGCTTTGCTTGCCAGGTAAGCGATGAAAAAGATAAGGAAGGTCTGAATAATTAATGGTATAGCGATTAAAACAATGTGCAACGGATTATTCAGAATTACATCACCTTGGAATGAAAAGATTATTACTAAAGTCAGTAATAAACCTATGGTGGTGATATTCCCAAACTTCGGTATAAAACTCTTTTCAAAGTAATCGAGTCCCCGCTTTTTTGTGATGTAATTACGGGTGATTACACCACCAGCCAGTGGGATAACAACAAACAATACTACGGAAAGAATAAGAGTATCCCACGGTATGGTTACACCGCCTACACCCAGAAGAAATGCAACTATAGGCGTGAAGGCTATGAGAATAATAAGATCATTTGTTGCCACTTGCACGACGGTATAAGCTGGATTACCTTTTGTCAAATGACTCCATACAAATACCATTGCTGTACACGGAGCAGCTCCAAGAAGTATTGCTCCTGCAAGATAATCCTTTGCCAGTTCAGCTGGGATAAGCGCTTTAAATATCACATAGAAAAATAGCCATGCAATACCGAACATGGTAAAGGGTTTTATCAACCAGTTAGTTATCCATGTGACAAAAAGTCCTTTAGGATTTCTACCAACATTTTTGATGCTTTGGAAATCAACCTTTAGCATCATTGGGTAAATCATAAGCCATATAAGAATAGCGATTGGAATAGACACTTCTGCATATTCAAATTGGCCTAAAAAGGTAGGGATTCCAGGCAAAAACTTACCAATCAGCACACCTGCAATCATGCATAATATAACCCACACTGTTAAATATCTCTCAAAAAAGCCTATACCTGAAACTTTTTCCTTCACCATAGTTTACCCCCTTACTTTTTGGAGGATTTTTACAACCTCATCAGTTTTAAGCACTTTGCCATAGGAGACCACCTTTCCATCGATGACAAGAGCAGGGGTAGTCATCACTCCATACGCTGCAATCTGTGAAAAATCAGTTACATGATCAATAGTAGTATCCATTCCAAGTTGTTCCAAGGCTGCTTTTGTTGCCTCTTCAAGTTGATTACACTTGGCACACCCGCTTCCCAACACCTTTACTCCTGCACCTTCGGACTTAGCGGTTTCTGCTTTTGCCATGCTTTCCGCATCACAATTTCCGCCACAGCAACATGATGTAGTTTCCTCTTTTTTATTTTTCTTACCAAACAATGCCATAGTAAATCTCTCCTTTTTAATATTAATTTTAGAATCCAAGATATTAATAATTAATCAGCAACAATTTCCTCCACAAGAGCAACTAGATTTGTTTTTCTTTCCTGCATAGAATTCTTGTAAATTTTCAGGTAATTCATACTCTCTGCAGGAACAGTCAGCTTCAATCTGCCCAAATACTGTGTTTAAGATAGCTTCGGCAAGCATTTCTTTTGGGGGCACCTCATAGGGTTCTCCATTATACTCAAACACCCTGCAGTTTACATCGGTACCGCTTATATCACTACAGCAACCGCAGCTATTCTCTGCAACAGATTGACAGATGTCATGACCGTTTACACGAATCGTAGGCGAGGAAAGAAACTTGTATTGCCCTGCAATTTCTGCTGTTTTCATCTCAATTTTGTTATACTCTACTTCAAAGCCAGCAATGCTCAGTGCGGGGGTAAGTGTCATCATGACCTCATCAAGTACATTGTCCGTTCCAATACAACGATCACATGTTTCTAGATCTAGATATAGATACTCAACAACAATCTTCTTTTCGGATGCCGTTTCACACCCGCAAGAGCAACAGGATTCCTCAACTAATTGCTCTCCGTTTGGTGGGGTCCAGCCAGTGTCCTCCCCTAAATAGGTAATCGCCCCGACCGAGCAACGGTTACCACAGCCATGACAATGATCGACACATAATTCGGGGTTCTTTACAACAGGTGAAGGGGCCTTTGTTGTGTCATATACACCGTGGGGACACTTTGCTACACAGGTGCCGCATTCCACACACGTCAAATAATCGATAACAGGATACCATTTCTTTGCCATACCTTTTTTCCTCCTAAACTATCAACGCCTGAAAAGCATTGAATAAATAACCGACAATTATGATTCCGATTGTACAAATTGCAATGAAAAGCGCCAGAAGCTTGGGCTTAACTGCTTTACGCAACATAATCATAGAGGGCAACGAGAGTGTGGTTACAGCCATCATAAATGAAAGTATAACTCCAAGTTGTGCACCTTTAGCAAATAAAGCTTCTGCAATGGGAATAGTACCGAAAATATCAGCATACATCGGAACACCGATTAATGTCGCTAATATTACCCCAAAGGGATTATTGCTTCCAAGTGCAGTTGACACCCATCCTTCAGGAATCCAGTTATGAATGATTGCGCCGATACCAACTCCTATTAAGATATACGGTAATACCTTTTTAAAGGTTGAGAGCATTTGCTCTTTGGCATAAATGAGCCGGTCTTTTCTTGTTAAATCGGGGGATTCTATATCTACGCTACCAGCAGTAAGGATAAAGCTTTCAACATGCTTTTCCATGTGAAGCTTTTCAATAAGTGTACCGCCAATGACAGCTATGATAAGACCTACCACAACATAGATAACAGCGACTTTTGCACCAAAAATACTCATCAATAAAACAAGAGAACCAAGATCCACCATAGGAGAAGAAATAAGAAATGAAAAGGTTACTCCCAAAGGTAGACCTGCAGATGTAAAACCTATAAAGAGCGGTATTGATGAACAGGAACAGAATGGTGTTACCGTTCCTAGCAAGGCAGCTGCCACATTCGCTCCGATACCATGAAAACGACCTAATATCTTTTTACTGCGCTCAGGTGGAAAATAACTTTGGATATAGCTGATTATAAAAATCAGAAAACACAAGAGTAGAGTAATTTTGATAACGTCATAAACAAAAAACTGAATGCTTCCAATCCAACGATTAGTTGCATCAAGGCCTAATGCATTAAGTCCACTGCCGATTAATTCGTTTAGCCATTTCATCCCCAGTATCTGATTCTGGAAGAAGTCCCAGATTGCTTTTATTACTTGCATTTGCCATACACCTCACTTTTATTTAAACATATCAAGATTTTTCGATGTATTCTTGTCATAAAAAGCCATCTCCCAGATGGCCTTAATCTAACAACAGTCATTTGTTTCAGTAGTAGTATCTTGGGCTGTTAATGTTTTAAGGAGTTCTAGTGCAGTACGACTCCCTTTTTCGCTAATCTTATAATGTGTCCATTTTCCATCCTGCCTGCTATCAACAATGCCTGATTCACATAGAATCTTCATATGATATGATAACGTAGATTGTGCCATATCTAACTGCTCTACCAAAATACATGCGCATTTTTCACCGCTTCGAAGTAATTCAAGTATCCGTAAGCGTTTTTCATCACAGAAGGCTTTGAATACATTTGCCTGTTCCTCATATGTAGCTTCCATTGTTTTCACCTCACATCGAAAATACTTGATATGATATATTGTATGTGTCAAATCAAGTTTTGTCAATATGTCCAATAATATTTAACTAATCCTTATCATAAATAAATCTGCATTACCCCTTTTTCGCATTGCAAATAGTATTTTGAAATCTTCTTTGCATTTCTTCCTCTAAATCATTATCGTAGTCCTTGGTGTGCTTATACATTGCATTAATGAAATCATCAAAGTAAACCACCCCATCATACAGGCTTCTGTTTTCAACAAAGAAATTATAGATTTCTCTGTAATAAACAATAGTATATTTTTCACCGCACGAAAACTTACTTAGGTCAATGCGATTGTAATTAGGTGAAAAAATAAAGCAGCTCGCTGTTTTATTGCGATACTCATCATCAGATGTAACAAATTGATAGTATTTTTTTAGCTGTGACTGTACTTGGTCACTGTAGATATCATGTCGGTCATCAATACCATTGATGCTCGATTTGATTTTATTTTCTATTACAACGGCATTATTTCTGTCAGAAATAAGTAGGTCAATGTTTCTCTTTTCTCTCTCAATAGTAAAATCTGTTTGTACATCTATATGTAGAACCTCTCTTGCAAAACGAGAAAAAGCTTCTCTGTTTATATCAAAAAAGTAAGCAAACATATTTGAAAAAGCGAGTTCATTGTCTTCCTGCCTGATTATTTTTAGGAAATTGAAATACGGATCTTTTTGAAGTTCCGGCAATTCAGAAATCGCTTGTGTCGTATTAGCATCTTCCCACAACTCTCTGTTCTCAATTATCTGATTCAAATCAGCGAAAGAATCCGGCTTTTCATTTTCGTTGTAGAATTCCCTTAATGTTTGTTTGCCAAATCCTTTATTAGTACGGATGAAAAAAGTGTTGTCACCACTTACAGATGCATCGTCTGTAATATATATCTGATTTTTGGGTTTGATAACCTTATCTGCAAAAAAGGTAGTATAAGCATTTTTTTCTTCTTGAAGACTGCCGTGATATGAGTTTTCATTAAATAAATCTACAAGACTTATACCGCCATAGGTCAATCCTAATGCAACTTGTCCTTTATATCTCTCTTCTCGTGGGAGTTTGCTGTCGGCAAAATCGAGAATCGTAACACCCTCTGCCTTGGCTAGTACTTTATATGTTTTCGAGGCAAATTTTCGTACCAACAAAACAGTTATTCTATTTTCTCCATGAGATAATTCTATTGTTCCTTGTGAATTGAGATAAATATAGTTTTTTCCATCATCTGCCTTATAGAGATTTATGATTTCATGACCTATATTATCGCCCTCTGACAAATATGCTCCAACATACATTTTATTAATTATTATTTCACGGCTCGTCTGTGTTGGGTTTGCTTTTACTGTGGTTTTTTGTTTATATTCAACCGGAACAATGGTTTCATCCGACGATAGAAACAAGCGGAACCTTCTTAGATGAGACAAGTAACCACTAACAAGTGAATTGACATTACCGTTCGAGTTCTCAGAAAGAGCTTTTATCAATGCACTCTTTGCTTCAGTCTCAAAATCAGTAGCGTTCACCGCATTCCAGAATAGATCTTTGCTTCCTTTCCTCCAAAGGTAGAAGGTGTCCACATAAGCAGTATTGATTGTTGCTGTCGAAATGTTCTGGCTATGTAGGAAGTTCTTATATAAAGCACGCAGCTCATCATACGGTAGAGCTTTCATTTTATTAATATCCAAAGTCAAACCTCCTTTACTCAATACTGTTTAATCTTTCAAGCCACTTCAATATGCAGCCACTCTTGAAAAAATCTAATAATGCACCATCGCAAAAACGCTCAGCTCTTACTGCACCCATAATCAGTGCAAGAACACACTGTGCGTTCAAGTTTGAAACATCAGCATTTTCCATAGATTCTGAATCCCATTCAAGTCCGTTATCTTTGAGAATATCTCCATAACGGGTAAGCTCCATATCTTTATTGCTTTCTTCAAAGGCATAAACATCATCGATAAAGTTATGTACCATTTCGGAATAATCTACAAAAGGCATCTGTATCGGATGTTCCGGTGTTCCATCGTTTTCTTTATCAACAACCCATTCGCCGATGCCATCCGCCTGGATTATAGGTATGTATTTTGTCAAAATATCGAATTTACTCATCCTCGTCGTCCTCCTCAGTAACATCAATACCAAATAACATCTGCAACTTATCGAAGTTATACGGGTATGAGTTATCGCCATCAAATCTTACCGGTTTATGGCCATTGCTATATTCAAATTCCAACTCCCACTGTGTACCATCACACACCGTGTATCCGAAACGCTTAGTTGAATATCGTCTGAGCCATTCACCGATGTGAAGATCCCTAAGTGCGGCTATAAAAGTGTCCTTTGTAAATGGCTCCTCGTTATCACTATCCAACAATGAGAGTGATTCTTCATCCTCCCATAATTTTGTATAGGCTTTCAATCTATCTGATAGCTCTACAACATAGCTACGGTAGCCACCAAAGAAACCGCCAATGCTAAAGGTAATCTTGCAGATGGCATCCATATTTGCATCAAAGTCAGCAACCTTTTCTTCTGACTTTGATAAGGTATAAGTTCCACCAGCTTCAGCAAAGGCTTGCTTGGCTCTTTCCAAATATTCACGAGTCCAGTGAAGGCGCGTATCTTCACTCGGATGCATATTAGGTTTTACGCCATAGTCAGGGCTTTCCATTGTATTTTTAAGACGACCTATTTCTTGCTTAAGCCCACGTATAACGGTCATAATCTGTTCTTTATTTTTTCCTTTAAGATGCTCTTCATAGTATCCTTCCGGGCTAATCATCATGTTAGGCCGCCTCCTTTACTCATTTCCTGTCTTTATTTCATTGCCATCGGGCAGAATGAAAGTCTGCTCAAACTTAACATTCATCACATCTGCTATGGCCTTAAGTTCTTCTAATGTAATAGTCTCACGCTTTAGCTTCTTCCCGAAGTTCTGTGGGGACTGGCCTAACTGCCTAGCCAATTCGGAAATGCTCATGTTCATTTGTTCACAAAGCTGTCGTATCATGTCCGAAGTTTTCATTATAATTCCTCCAAACCTCAATAGGAACATTGTAAACCATTTGGTTTCAATTTACAATATTTACACATTAATTGTTTTATAAACAACGAAACCCGCAACTCTGACACAAGAGCTGCGGGTGATTTAGCATTGCTTAGTTATTCGTCAATTTGGATTTCAATTCCGGACTTAAATTCAACTATGATGTGGTCGTCGTAAACCGTTATCTTTTCCAGGAGAGTCCTCACATAGTCTTCCTCATATTCAGTTAGCTCACAAGGAAGGTCATTAAGGAAACTCATCAGCTCATCGATTCGTGTTTTCAGATCCTGTCGAGATGCCTGCTCATTTTGAAGGGCCTGCTTCTCATCACGCAGCCTTCTAATCTCCAGACCAAGCTCATCACCGGTATTCTTTGAATTAACGGTTGCCATTAGCTCCTGCTGCATTGACTTCATTTGTTCATCAATTGCTGCAATCTGATTTGAGGTGACTTCCTCAAGGCTACTCTCGATATTCTCTCGCAAAAGTGGCAGGATTGCTTCCTTTTCACGGAATGCTTCGTTTATAGCCTTAATTACTACCTCCTGTAGCATTTCCTCGTGAACAGTTCTTGCCGGGCAATCAGGGCCGTCTTTTTCAACCCTGCTGACACAGCGCCAAACGGTGGACTTACACCCGCGATTGTTCCATTTAATTCTGCGGAAGATGTCGCCACAGTATGCGCAGAAAACTATTCCAGATAAAGCGTAACGGCCACTATAGATTCGTTTGCGCTTTGTGGTGCCTTTAGTAAGATTTGCGCGTCTTGCGATTTCCTCCTGTACCTTTAGGAAGATATCCTTTGGAATAATAGCTTCATGGCTGTCCTCTACATAATACTTAGGAACCTGACCCTTATTAGCTTCACGCTTCTTTTCAAGAATATCCACCGTATAAGTCTTCTGGAGCAAAGCGTCTCCGATATACTTCTCGTTTGTAAGTATCTGCTTTATATTACTTTCATGCCATTTTTCATTACCAGCACCGTTTAGAATTCCGTCAGCTTCAAGAGACCTTTTTATCTGTAAGAAGCTCTTACCGGAAAGGTACTCTCTATAAATGCGCTTCACGACTTCGGCTTGCTCTGGATCAATGATGAGGTGACCGTCTGCATCTTTGGTATATCCAAGGAACCAGTTGTGATTGACCTGAACTTTTCCTTGTTGGTATCGGAACTGCAAGCCCAGACGAACGTTGGCCGACAATGACTCACTTTCTTGCTGTGCAAGCGAAGCCATAATTGTCATTAGCACTTCACCCTTGGCATCGAGCGTATTGATATTTTCTTTTTCAAAGTAGACGCCAATGTTCTTATTTTTAAGGGCTCTGGTATAATTCAGACAATCCACCGTATTCCTTGCAAACCGGCTGATGGACTTGGTAATCACCATATCTATTTTGCCGTCGTTGCAGTCGTTTATCATGCGCTGGAACTCATCGCGCTTCTTCGTATTCATTCCAGATATGCCATCATCCGCATAAATTCCGGCTAGTACCCAATCCGGATTACTTTCAATATATGAGGTGTAATGCTGGATCTGGGCGTCGTAGCTAGTTTCTTGTTCATCGCTGTCGGTACTGACTCGGCAGTACGCTGCGACTCTGGTTTTCTGCTTTTTGTCGGTTGCTTTCTGCGTCCCGATGGTTTTCTTTGCCGGAATAACCGTTACGTTACTCGCTAAGGAGATCATACCTCCACCTCACTTTCTATCAAGCTGTAGATGTACTCCGCCTGTTTAAATGGATCAATGAATATCTTTCCTGCTTTCGGCATCGTAAATTTTGTCGCTGGCTTGCATTCCTCTACCGGCTTATCCGCAAATACTCTACCAAGCCTTCTCTGCCGTTTGATGCGTTCGGCTTCTGCTCTATCAAAAGTCTCCTGATCGATGATCGCCGGATAGTACTTATCACCAAGGTAGCGTTTATTCTGTAGCATTTTCTTTACACCTGGATGTAGAAGCGTAAGCCCAGCGGCCTCTGCTGCAGCAACGTAGGCGAGGCCGGAGAGATAACCTTTGTAAATCATCCTAACCTGCTCCGCTTGAACTTCATCTATGACCGCTTTGCCTTTCTCAATTTTGTATCCATATGGAATTGGCATAATCTCACAACCTTTCTCTTAGCGTTAATCCACACTTTAATACAAAACCTATTTCATATCTTTTGAAAACGATAATGTAATCCACATGCTCCTCAAATGCATCAGCATCAAATTCAGTAAAAAGCTTTGAGCTGTTGACGTACTTGATGAGTTTATTCAAAGCTTCAACATGCTCGTACTCATGATTCACCGAAGCATATAGTGCTTCTTTTTCATCACTTAAATTTTTAGCCTCAGCAAGAAGACCTGAATTCTGATCGTTGAAAACGGCTGGCTCTAAATATTCCTTCGCAAATAAATTCATAAGCTGCTGCCTTTTGTTGAAATTGGTCTCAAGAGCCGCTTCCAACTTATTAATTCGAGCAATTGCTGCTTCCTGGCTAATGGCTTTAAGACTTGCAAGTAGCGGCTGCAACAACACCTTCTTAGTAAATGCCAACTTATTGATCATATTCAAAAAAGCCACTTCAAAACTTTTTTCGCGTATAAACTGCATGCTACATTGGTCTTTTTTCTTAAGATGTGTGTTGCAGGCATAAGCGTAATATTTTACTTTCGATTCGCTATGCGTTCTCCTTTTCCAAGTAGCACCACATTCGCCGCAAACAATTTTTCCAGAAAAGGGATAGCGGTTTTGATACTTTACATCGCCTTGCTTGATTTTCATGTCTTTGGAGCGCTGGTCAATCATGGCCTGCGCCGCTTCAAAATCCTCAACACTGATTATCGCTTCGTGGTGCTCAGTAACATAGTACTGTGCCTTCTCACCATTATTGATATGCCTAACGAAAGTCTCATCGGTAAATGTTTTTTGAAAAAGCACATCACCTTTGTACTTTTCATTTCGAAGGATCGCATTTACTGTGCCCGGAGTCCATTCTCTTTTTCGCCTGGTTGGGATTCCTTTATCATTAAGATCCCTAGCGATTACATGACCACCTTTACCAGCTAAACATTCTGCAAAAATGTACCTTACTACATCAACCTCATCTTCATTGATCACCATCAAGCCATCTTCGTTTTTGTACCCATAAGGCGGAGAGGCAACAATGTATGTTCCGTTTTGAAACCTCTTCTCGATGGACCATTTTTCATTCTCCGAAAGGGAAATAGACTCACTTTCTGCCAAGCTGCTAAAAATCGTAAGCAGCAGCTCATTCTCCATATCTCCGGTGTTGATATTTTCTTTCTCAAAGTAAATAAACACTTTTAGCTTTATAAGCTTCCTAACCGCTTCAAGGCACTCTGTGGTATTTCTTGCAAAGCGGCTGATGGATTTGATAATAATAAAGTCAATCTTACCGGCTTCACAATCATCAAGCATTTTGATAAGTCCATCACGCTTAGCCATGCTTGTACCGGATATGCCTTCATCATAGTAAAGTCCGACATACTCCCAGTCGGGATTGCTCTTAATGCAGGTCTCATAATGACTTCTTTGAGCATCCAAACTGACGAGTTGTTCGCGACTATCTGTTGAAACACGAGCGTAGGCAGCAACACGCAGTTTTTTAGGTGCCTTCTGCAGTTTCTCATTTGCTTCAATCTTTGTTATCCGTTTCATTGTCTCAACCTCCTTTCTCGCAGTACTATACATCACTCTAAATGCCTTATTTATCAAGTCTTTTAGGGCATAATCTCCGCTAAAAACGGAGAGAAAGTTTCGCGGTTTTTGGCCATGATCTTGTCAAATTCACTCTGGCTTATAAGACCCCTTTCCAAGAGCTTTTTTGTAAGTTTTTCTGCCACCAAATAATCGTGCTCATTTTTAAGTGAAGCCTCTGTAGGCTTTTCTGCTTCATACTTTATGGATTCAACGGCTTCTAATTTTGTTAATTTCATTTTCTCGACCTCTTTCCGAGGGAACATATCAATTAACACCCTCTAACAGTCCCAGGACAGAAATCAGCCGAATGAACGAAAAAAGCAAAAAAAATAATGCCTACCGAAAGACGAATCTCTCGATAGGCATTAAACTGATTGTTATTCGCTGTATTTAATAAAGGCATCGGTGAAGCCAGCTGCCTTGACCTTGCTGAGCATGGCATCTGCATTCGCCTTAACAGAAAACGATCCAAGTTGGACCCGATAGTATTTCTTCGGTGTGGTCGTCTCGACCGAAGCGGCAAAGGAAAGACCGGATTTTACATCTGCGCGGAAAGTATCCATCGACTTACCGTGTTTAGGAAACCAATGCAGTACATCACCATGATTGCTGGCGATACCTTGCTTATATCCTTCGCTATGGCAGATAATATCTTTTTCAGTGAGACCAAACTCCCTACAAAGAAATACACAAAGTTCAACGGCCTCCCGGTACACCTTGTTGAAATAGGTGCTGTCCGAAAGACCGTCCTCGCAAATCTCGAATCCTATATGTGTATTGTTTGCAGTTCCCCCAGCGTGCCAGCCTCGATGGTTCCACGGCAAAGTCTGATATGTGGCGATTGTTCCATCTGCCAGCTTGCCGATGAAGGCATGAACGCAAACCTGACGGCCGCCGGGCTTTTCTTGATTCCAATTATTGTTGTATTGGTTCTTTCCGAGCAAGCCGTCATCCGGGCCAACATAGCGCTTCAGCCATGGGTTATCTGCCCCGGTAGAGTGTACCATGATGCCTTTGGGAATTATTGTTTTGCCTGCTTTGAAGCAGGCATTATTCGTAAGTATTAACTTCCGTAAATTCATTAAAATCACCTCTAATTTAAATGTTGGTTGTTGCAAGACTGACAGGGTATAGGTGGTAGGTAAACTTCAAATCGCAGAAAGCACTCGCCGATGTGCCATCACTTCCCATACTGATATACAGCCCATATCCAGAAGGCACTCGGCTTTGACGCATTTGAATATGAATATGCAACCCAGCGTTTGAACTATCAGCACCGATAGGGGTGCTGCGTGAGATTCTGGTAAAGTTCACTTCATCATTTGATATATATAAGTCTAGTTCTTTTTCACTTGTATCCGATTGACGGCAAAGGGTAACCAAATGACAATCATAAGCCGTCGGATAAAGCAACCCGCCCTGTCCACCTATAACCACACTACCAATGGGCAATAATGTGTGCAAAGGTCCTCGGACACTATTAATCCCGCCCGCACCGGTAGCATTACCGCTCAACACATATCTCAAATAGCTTGCTCTGGTGAATGCGTTGATAATAGCTGTTGCAGTAGAGGTAAGGGTCAATGCTGTCGTAGCATTTTCTGTTCTTTCCAACAAAAATAGACTCTCACCAGAAGGAATAGTAACATCACCAATGGAGAAAATTTGACTAGTCCAATAGCCTGTGCAAGCCGGGTTTGATGATATTCCTGACCCATAAGCAATGTTCGCTACATCTTGGATACCCCTTATAGCTTCGGCAAGTTTCTTGACGGTATTGCGGAGGGTGTCCTGGATTAACACTTGCACATTGTTTGCGGCAGGGCTACCCAAAGCCGTAACAAAGGTATATGTTACCGTGCTGATTACTACGGTGTTGCCATTCGTGATGCCATTAAATGTGATGGACGCTCTTCGGCTTATCATATCCGGTGCTGTGGCAGTTTCTATCGGATGCGAATGGTTCAGGAGAACCCCAGTCCTCATATACAGATTGTCGCGCGTATCTTCGACCAAGTCGTGTGTAGTGTTTAACAGATTATAAGTGAGATTTAGCAGATTATTTATCTCATCAATATCCAGTTCAGCTAAGGCAGAAAGCACTTGATTGAGCCATTCCTGTGCTGGCGGCTCGGGTGGTTCAGCGATACCGTCTGCAAGGGCCTCCTCGACGATGGTCAGTATCCGAACGCTTTTTCCAACCACATTGCCATAAGTAACCCTTATCTCCAGCTGACCGACACCGACTAGCAGTGTATCCGTTGCGCTGGGCGACCATGTAAGGACTCCATCGGCATAAGTTGTGATCACAGGGTATGCAATACCATCAGGTCTTTTGTATATAGCATTTAGGGCTGCTCCGGGGTAAGTGCCATCTAACAAACTGGAAACGTCAAACTCAAGGTGGCGAAAGTAGTGTTCCCCTCGTCTACCGATGAACACGGTTGCTGCTTTAGTTAAATCAATCATATTCCATCACCTGACTTAGGGGGCTCATCATCACGCCCATGTAGCTGTTTTAGAACCTCCTTGAGTTTTTCAGGTATTGGTAGCCCAATATGTCCGGCATTCTCTAAAATAGACACACCTTCATTGCTCAAGTAGAAGAAAATTACTGCTGTCCGAAGGACACCACCATTGTCCCCAGCACTACCCAGTATCTGCGTATCAAGGATATGCGCTACACCCACCAATGCAAAAATAAGCACCTTTTTGAAGATACCTTTCGCGCCGATTTCACTGGACAGCTTTTTATCTACAATGGCACAGAGCACTCCTGTTACATAATCAATGACGACAAATGCTAGGAGCGCATAAAGGAATCCGTCCAGCCCACCGAGAAACCACCCAAGAAAAGCACCTACAGCAGCAAAAACCAGCTGTATCCAATTCCAAATCTCTTTCATATGAAATACCTCCATTTCATGAATTTGTGTATAGAAAAACGCTCCCGCATATTACGAGAGCGCTATTGGTTGTA
The DNA here is from genome assembly GCF_024622505.1 of Irregularibacter muris. Classification (NCBI taxonomy): domain Bacteria; kingdom Bacillati; phylum Bacillota; class Clostridia; order Eubacteriales; family Eubacteriaceae; genus Irregularibacter; species Irregularibacter muris. Next base: position 155,057 of record NZ_JANKAS010000007.1, on the reverse strand, counting down.
TTATGTCTAAAGCTCCAAGATCAGATCTTGAATCTGTTGCATCACATCCGCTTTTGGTCGCCCAGTTCCAATGGGTAGCCATGTTATGGGCGGGATATCAAAAGTAGACGAGGGATCAAAGCTGTTCACTATTGTAATAACCGACTCGATAGCTTTTCTAAGCTCTGTGATGTGGAAAGGCCAGTTTTTGATGGTGCTCTTTCCAGCAACAATCTCCTCACTCCAAGTCACCTGAGACAGATTGTAATAGCTCCGTACTGTATTTACAGCAGTTCGGAGCATCTGGATATGAATTGCCTTTACATGTGTTTCGTTCGCAGTGATCGTCTCAAATAGCGGTGGCAATACAGTAAAAGTACGCATAACCTCCGGACTTGAAGACTCAATATCACTATCAATGCAGCGGACGGTCACAGTATGGTTCCCTGCGGCCAGCGCTACGGATTGATACACAGTTTTTGCACCATTGCCCAGATAGCCGCTTACGGAAAACATCTCAGGGTTATCTACGCTGTTAATCCAAACGCCCGTGTCGATTTTCACTTCTACAATCTGTGTTTGACCATCTGGCTCAATGCCCGTTGTTATCATAAAACGCGGGGCGGTATTGCAACTGGAGCTGCCAGATACGGGACACACGATTGCTGGGGCAGTCGGTGGACTGTTTTTCTTTACTGTACCGCTGACTACATAAGCAGAAACTGCATCCAATGTATCGGTTACGCTGATACGGTAGCGGGTATACATTCCAGCTATCTGAGAAGCATTCGCTATATATGTCCCAGAGGTTGCACTTGTAACGACGATTGTCAGAGCCTCATATGCCGACCAGTTAATCCCGTCCGTTGAAGTTGAACGCTGAATGACATACTGCTTGATAGCACTGGTTCCAGGTATTGCTCCGCTCCATGTAAGAGTTACGGTGCTGGATTCGTAAATGGCAGGAGCGGCAGTAAAGGAAGTCGGTGGCGTAGGCAGTGTATTTCTGCGGACTGTGTTGCTGGAAACAGTCCAATCTGAGTAGAAACTCTCACCAGCTGCGCCACGTGTTCTTACCCTGAATCGGCGGTAATTCCCGCGTGTAATCGGTGGACTTACGATTACACTGCCGCTTGTCGCTGAAGTGAACACCGTAGTCAGTGCTGTCCAGGCTCCCCATGTGCTGTTATCTATCGAATCACTATATTGTATCTCATAAGATGTGATGGCATTTCCCGCACCACCGGCTGCTCCGCTCCATGAAAGGGTTATGTTTCCTTCGGCCAACGTTGCGCTTACTGAGCTAGCGGTCGGCGCTACGCAGGCAGTAATATCGCAGTAGATGCTGTTACTGACAACCTCTGAAGAGTAAACATCAAGAGTATCTATCGTCCAAATGCCGAATTGAGTATAAGTTCCTGGAATTCTTGATACATTCGGGTTGTAACTACCGCCGCTTGCCGAGAGTGTTAGAGTGGTAAGAACGTTCCATGAACTCCATATACTGTTATCCATGGATGTTCTACTGGCAATCTGATATCCCTTGATGGCACTTGTTCCACCGGAAGCTCCGCTCCATGTCAGCGTAATGGTTTCGTCGCTATAGTTTGATGGTGAAGCGACTGCAGTGGTTGCCGGACTTGGTACCGTATTTCTACGGACGGAATTCGTCGAAACCTTCCAGCCCGAATAATAGCTTGCTCCTGCAGTACCACGTGTTCGTACCTGGAACCTACGATAATTACCTCGCGTCGAAGGCGGCGCAACAGAAGCGCTGCCGCTAGTGGCTGTTGTTGTTACAGTGGTCAGAGCTGTCCATGCTCCCCATGTGACATTGTCGGCGGAATCGCTGTATTGTATCTCATAGGAAGATATTGAGTTATTTATTCCGCCCGATGCACCACTCCATGATAGTGTGACATTGCCTTCCGAGAGGGTCGCATTTAATGAGCAGGAAGTTGGAGCACTGCAAGCGGTTGTACGGCTTGCCCAGTTAATAGTCAGTACAATCTGGCTTAAGTTGTCCCTTGCACCAAAGCCCATGTAGTTTAAGGTGCTGGAGCCTGCATCCATGAATAGGCAGTTGCTGGCACCACTACCGATGGAATCTATGAGCGCGGTAGAAATGGCGATATCTTTTGCGCCTTGTCCGGCTGAAACGGTGTAGTTATACCCGGAGGTAACCTTCGTGGGCCTGCTCCCGGACACACTGGTGCTGGAACTGGGTGCTGGCATGCCAGAAGCATTTCCTGCATACAGCGTCATGGTTCTGGCGGAGCCCCAATCACCCGCAGCTATTCTGACAAGGTGAATGCTGGCCGATGTTGGATAATAGTTTGCGTAAGTATTCCGGATGCTGGCAAGGTCAAACAGCATAGCGCCCACGTTCTCATAATTATTAGCATCAGGATAAACCCCTTGCCGAACATAATCCGTTACACCTGCGATCCAGCTACCATTACGCCATGTACACGCATTTGTTGCTTGATAAGTTGCCATAGAAATTCACCTCACTCATATACCGCCGAAACCAGCGAATTTACCAACCCGCAAAGGTCGATATTCAGACGGGTGTCAGTAATGTTATTTGCGACTATTGATGTAGCAGCTGCAGGTATAAGCACATCTGCGATACCAAGTTCATAGACGTCGCTGGTTCTTGTTAAAGCAGGGGCCACTGGCGTTGCAGCAGGAGTACCTGTAACAACTGCGAGTTTAATGCTTCTATTAATCTGACTTAAACGAACCACAATCCGGTCAATGCGGGGATTGCTTCCGTTTGCGGTTGTCAGTGGCATATTTAAGACATCCGTATTCTCATAACGGTATCCGTTAATCCACGCGCTTCCTGCTGCCACATTCACAGCCAAGCCAATAGCTGGCGACACCTGTAGGTTTGTTGCTGCTATATAAAAAACACCGTTGGAGACGAGGCTTCCGAAATATGCCGCAAAGTCCGTTGCATCATAGACTCTGTCTCCATCCGATGAGTTGAAAAATCCGCTTTTTTCCATACACTATTTTCCTCCTTATTAAACAGTTTTCGTATACTCAATAACCACATAACCCGTATATGATGTCCGGTCATTACCAGGTTCGACAACGACATTGGTTGTATCCATATAAAGCCCGATTTGCGAGGCGAAGTTGTTGTAACGAGCAAGTGGCAGCGGCAAGAATACAGTACCGTTTGTCGCAAAGCCTGTTAAACTGACAACAGTGCTGATGTTTGATATACCATGAGCTACGCTTTTCGGTGTCGTATTAGTAAGTGACCCAAGATTCACGTGCTTTCGATAAATCGTCTTACCATCAATCCATAAACGCCCTGTGTTTTGTTCTGTCGTAGAGTAGTCTGTAAACGCAGATGAAATTTTAGAAGCGGTAATTGTACGATCTGCGATCTTTACGCCGGTGACTGCTGCGTTTGCAAGCCTAGTCATAGTTATTGGTTCATTATTGATGTTGAGCCAGTTCGCCTGCCCAGATAGGTTATTGAATACGAAAACAGAAATTACATAAAACGTCATAGTGTCCCTACTGATAAAGAAACCCATTGCTCGCTGATAGCCATAGCCCGTGTTATCCCCATTATGCTTTGTTAAAAATACGTGTCCATTTTCACTTGGCTGGTCGCTGAATTTGTTACCACTGTACGAGGTGAAATATAAAGTATCTCCTGGTACCATGTTGTACAAGGCATACTGACCGACCGATATGGTACCTGCACCTACAAAAATTTCGAGTGCAGGAAGTTTCCCAAACAGGTTGTTGAAGGTATCCGCGACGTCATCACCCTGAATTTTCGGGTCCACCTGCGTCAAGTCACCCAGTGTTCCTTCCACGACGCTTAGGGCTTCGGCAACTTCGGATATACCAGTTGGGGCCAATAGTGCTGTTTTAACCTCGCTCATGTCAGAGCGGACTTTCTGCGCTATAGTTAGCTCAGCCTTTCCAAACACTACGCTGATACTCTGCCCATCCGCGTCATATGTTTCTTCGATCTCGGTGATTCTAGTTGTCATGGATACGCCCCATGCCTTGGAGATTACTTTGACGGTCTGCCCAAGGTCGAAGTCTATCTTGTAAGTCAAGTTGCCATGCGGATTGACCGATGTGTCAAACGTATATCGTATTGCCTGCTCATTCAGCTTACTCTGACCTCGAAAAGTCAGAGTATTGACGTAATCTGTTCCAAAGTCCTCAGTCCGTAGGTCTTTGGCATCCACGAATATTTCGCGGCGAGTCTCCCCAGAACCGCTTGTGATGGCGACAAATGTACGGTCTGCGCCTTCACCCTCGCCACCGATGAGTGCAGTATTAGCGTAATCCGCTACACTCTCTGTATATATCTGTTCAGTCAGATTCTCGTACTCCTTTGAGAATACGGCCTGGGAGTTGGCTCCGTTATACAGCGTCACTGTAAAAATACCTGTAGCAGGAGTGAACACAGTCTTAATACCAATATCCGAAGCGACGCAAAGTTCCGTCACAGAATCCATCAGATTCCGATATGATATCTGGGTACTAACAGGAATACCTAAGTTTGGAGACGAGAAGGATATTCCAGTAATCTGCCGAGCTGTGTCAGTAGGGTTGATGAGATTATTATTTATCAGCTGCAGGGCACAGTCAGAAAGATCTCCGGAAAGTATCTCAGTTTGCCACAAAATACGACGGGCGAGGAAGGATGTAGCAAAGCGGCCGCTCGCAGTGATAATCTCATGCTCGGATTGAGACAATTCGAGATGCTCAATAATTCCGGCTTCCTCATCATCGTTCTTCCAAATGATGTTCCCTTCTTTTAAGAGCGCGGTGTTCTCCTGTGTTGCAATGGCTTTTAGCTCAAATGAACCACACTGAGAGTAACGCCGTGTCCAACGCAGGTACTCAAAAGACTCCACAATACCCGTAAGCTCCCGGTTTGGATTGTAGATATATAGTTGCATACTCACACCCCCAGAAACTGCGGACGATAGTAAATGCTTACTTCAAGCAGTTCCATATTGACTGAAGCATCGTAGCGCAAAGTGTTAATGCCTGCGGAAAGCTGGAAAAATACCGAATTGGTGTCCAACAGGGAGAAAGCATTTGTTACCACAGAGCCATTGATGCTGACTACTCGCTTACCAGCGAAATGGGTATATACACGAAGTTCATCTCCGGCATTCATTGTAGTGAGAAGGCGGATGTATTCCCCGGTATCAATATTTAATAGTTCTGGATTCGTCACCGTTCCCAGCGCTTGGAATACAATCTCGCACCCACAGGAAACATCGCCGATGTTGTCCACCGTGATGATCTGACTGGGCTGGCGCATTCCAAACTCCATGCCACTTTCAGGTATTTCCAGTTCAAACTCGAATAAAGGTATCCAAGATGCCAGTTCCTCACGTACTTCATCCAGTGTCTCGAAGAAGGGAGACGGGCAAAGCAGACTGACAAAAAAGTTGGGTATCCGCTGCCTGGTGGAAACGGTAAAACCCGCTTCCTCTACAACGCAGGCAATTTGACGTTCACGATAGATGAGTGTTCCATTCAGCTTAGGGCTAAATATCTGAAGGAAGCGCTGTCGTCGTGTAAAAGCCTCGTCAGGTGTATCTGCTACGACCGTACCCTCCAGTATGATGTTTCGCATATCCAGTGTAGAAGAAATATAAAAAGCGCCATCTTGGTCCGGCGCTTTGAAGGTGTTAACGGTCTGACGTATGTTGCCTGTGCCGTCTATCTTGGTAATGAAATACGGGCGGCTTTGTTTGAGTGTAATGCTCCTGCCATCTGCATTAATATAAGTAAGTTCCATAGTCAGACCTCCTTTAATATTCAAGTGCCAGCTTGCGGGACATGTTTTTGAACTCCCGTGCCAGTTCTTTTTCGGATAGAGCCTTTGGTGTTACCACCGAGAGATTTTGCGTGATGCTTGTTCCGGTGGCACTGCCTTGTCCTGACAATCCTCTGTAATTCAAATCCAAGTTTGTGGGTACCGCATTTTGCATATCCCTTGAAACTACTGCCATTGCATCCTCGAAGCCCACACCGATGCCTTCACCCATATTGCGACCAATTCCAGCAAATAGAGTTGAAGGGGAGTTGATACCGAAGAAGTTCTTAATCTTCGATACCACATTACCGAAAAATCCTGAAATCTTATTCCATAGCCAAGCACCTGCGTCTGAAATACCATTCCACAATCCTTTAATCAAATTGCCACCCACTTGGGCCATTGAGCTTATATAACCGGTAAAGGCTCTAACCAATCCTGAGATGATCTGTGGAACTGCTTTAACAACCTCCACAATTATCCTTGGCAGGTTTGCAATTAGTGCCACAAACAGCTGAACACCGGCCAGGATGATCTTATCGATATTACCTACAATAGCGTTTACAAGTGAGGTTATGATCTTTGGAATCGCCGCTACAACAGTAGTAATAATCTGAGGAAGAGCCTGAATTAGTGATATCAGGAGCCTGATGCCTGCATCAATAATCATGGGAATCGATCCAATGACTGCATTAATAATACTGTCGATGATTTGCGGGATTGCTTCCACAACTGCCGTAATGATGGTAGGCAATGCTGTCACCAGTGAAGTCAGCAATTGAATACCCGCATCGATAATCTCTGGAATAGATTCAATCAGAAAATCCACCAGTGCTTCGATGATGGCAGGCAAGGCAGAAACAAGCTGAGGTATCGCGTCCACCAATCCCTGCGCTAATCCTATAATCAACTGCAAAGCCGCATCCAACAGCATAGGCAGGTTCTCAATCAAACCTTGAACAATCTTCGTGACCGCCGAAACTGCTGCGGGTATGAGCTTAGGTAAAGCAATGCCAATACCCTCCACAAGCGCTGTGACCAGTTCTATTGCTGCATTTATGAGCAATGGAAGATTATCAATCAACGCTCCGACAATTGTCATTAGAGCACTAACCGCCGCCGGGATAAGCTCAGGTAAAAGGTTCAAAATAGCCTCCAGTACCTGCTTGAATATATTTGTGACTAATTCAAGAAGCATTGGAAGCAAGTCTGCTACCGCTGCTAAAATTGCGCCCGTCGCAGTTGGTAATGCTGCTACGATATTCTCTAAAACCGGTACGATATTAGTGACAACCGCCTCGAAAGCATCAACAAGATTCTCAGTCAGATTTGTCATATCCGCATTGGCATTGCCAAGTCCTGCTGTAAAAGAGCCAACCGCAGCTTGTAACAATCCAATCGAACCAGAAATGGTCTGAGTTGATTCTTTCGCAAAGTTGCCAGCATACTGCTCGGTGTTCTCAAAAAACATCTGCATTGCAACTTCGGCTTTTTCCGCTTGTGTTGCGGTATTCCAAGTAAAATCCAGACCCTTTGCAAGAGCGTAGGCTTGGATGTTGGTAGCGTTCATAGCAACACCGAGGTTATCCATCATGGTGAAGTTGCCCTTTGCAGCACCTGTGACAGCTTCCATCGCAGTAGACATATCTATTCCCATAACGGATGCCATGTCTGCGGCACGTTGCATGGCTTTTTCGGTTAGTTCAAGGCTTTTCTGTTGCTGTATACCAGAACCTTGGAACAACGCACCCATTTTGTTGGCAGTAGCGAGATACTCGCTTTGGGAGACACCGAGGTTTTTATAGGCTTCTTCACCAGTTTTCTGAATCGACGCAGCGTATGCACCGAAAACCGCCTCTGAACCACCCAAGTTTTGCTCCAACTCGCCAAATTGAGTGACCACTTCTTTGCCCAACTTAATTGCGGCAGCTCCGGCGGCAACGGCAACTGTGCCCATCGCCAAACCAATGCCCTTAAGTACGCCACCAAGTTTATCAAACCTGCCACCAGCATCTTCTGCTCTTTTGCCAGAATCGTCTAATTCTGCACCGAGGTTATCCGCTTCGATAGTGGACTGCGCAAGTTCACGCTCCATACCGTTGAGTTCAGCTTGTGCCTTGTTCAGCTGAATCTGCCAGTTCTGCGTGCGGCGGTCATTTTCGCCAAAAGAGGAGGAGGAGTTATCAAGAGCAGCTTTAAGGGTGGAAATCTTCTCTTTCTGTGCGTCAATTTCTTTATTCAGAACCGCATTCCGAGCGGCAACCGATTGTATGGATTTATCGTTTTTATCAAACTGGCTGGTAACAAGGGTCATTTCGCTGCCGAGCACCTTAAATGACTGATTGATTTCAGAAAGAGCGTTCTTAAATTCACGCTCACCCTCAACGCCTATTTTTAAGCCAAAATTGTCCGCCATATCTTCACCTCCTCCTATATACCCGGCGGGATAATGTCATCAATTGTCCGGGTTTTCTTCGGCTTTTCAATTCCGTGCCATTGCTTGTGGCAGGTCCATAAATCAAAGAACAGTCCGATGGGCATGAGCCAGAATTCCTCCGCATCCATACCCATCTGAACTGTTCCATAATAAAGAAGCCGGGTAAAGACTTCAGCGTCCGTTACCCGACTTCCACGTTTTTTAGAGTTTCCTCCTCACTTTCTACATTGCGCTTTGTACCTTTGAACATCGCCTCGGTAATTGCATTTTTATATGCCGCTAAGTCAAGCGGTGAAGTGAGAAGTTCCACCTCTTCTTCGGTGAGCAAATCCTCTGGCGTGTTCTTATTTTTAAGGTTGCGAATTAAGATTGACTGGTTTGCCAGCAGTGTGATTAGCCAAACGATCTCGTCCAGGGCCATCTCGAAGTTCTCGGATTTCATGAGTTTTTCTCCGAGGTTTTCAAGCCCGCCATAACGACCGGCAATCGCTTTTGTCGCACGTGTGGTCAGAATCAGTTCATAGTCTTTACCGCCGATGTTGATTGCTGCGCTTCTCTCATTATCCATAGTTCAATCCTCCTACGGTTCCGGTGTGTAGACAGGCTCGTAAACTTCAGTGAACCAACCGGTTATAGTTGCAGAAGATACGCCTGCGTCGCCTTCGGTGACCTCCGCTTTCCATGGGTGTTTGCCCATGCCGTCCAATTTGTTTCTACGCATAACCGTTCCTTCGATGGTTGGCGTAGAGAAGGTGATAGAATCCGCCTTTGTCTGCAGGTTTGTTGCGGGTAGGCCAAATTTTACGCGATAAAGCCAAAAATAACGATATGTGCCGTTGGCCTTCTGCGCTCTGAAGCCTACAGCAACAGGTGTACCCACATTCTCACTGGCGGAGATCAGCACACCGTTGTCATCGGTTGATGCTCCGGTTAGATCTGCAGCGACAGTTGGGCCAATGTCATCCACGCCGAGGGTGAGCGTGCCGCTATTAAAGTCTTTTACAACTTCTGCAGCACCATCGTCCGCATATAGAATCGCCTCAATTAATTCCACCGAAAGCTCGGCGGTAATAGCTTTAGCAAGCACCGAAGGTACAGCATAGGTCTCTACACCGCTAGAATCTTCGGTTATCTTTGAATAGTACAGTCTGTCAAGACCGATAGTTGCCATGTGTTATTCCTCCAATCCATAGTTTTTTGCCACATCAATGGCGTAATGGTGATATCCGGTATCGTCTTCGTGTCCGATGTACCGTCGTTCAGTCACGGTGAAATCCGCATTCAGCAAAGCCGTAGTAATCTGCTTTTTCCGCTGTTGGTAATTACCTTTTGAGAAAAGTGATATCCTCACTTCCTGCACATCAAAGCCGGGGCGGTTATCCGCGTGAACTTCAAAAATGTCCGTCAGAGGGATAAAGACCAGATATTCGTCAGGTAGCACACCACTGAACACACCAGTTTCAATAGGAATATTAAGTGGTTCCAGGACTTCGCTCAAATCTGAAAGTAGACTCATATCCTATTTACCTCCTCATCCAGCTTTGCTTTCATCGCTTCGATGCACGGCTTTCTACTGGTGCTTTTCGCTGGCTTTAAGAATGGTTTTGCCGGTTGACCCGATTTTCCGTATTCGATGATATTGGCTATCTTTGCATTGCTGCTTCCATCACGACGTGGTTCGGAAAAGCCGATTTTAACGTTGTAGTTTCCATCTCTATCCTGTAAAGCGGGTGAAACCCCCAATGCTGCTACAAGCTCTCCGGTGGAACGCGAAGGATACTTTGTGTCACGACCAACCGCTGAATTAAGATTAGACTTTACCTTATCAATCACAACCTCACCGCCAGCCTTAAGCACACGAGGGATGATTTCATCAGTTTTATCGTTCAACCGGGAAACCTTCAGAAGAAAGTCCTCCGGCATTTTCATAGTTACTTTAGCCACTGGGCTTCACCTCCTTAGCGAGTACTTCAATGTACATTCCACGACCTTTGACATCCTCCACCGAGGTGATTTCAAACCGTCCGTCTTCACAAGCAATAAGCATTGCGGTTGTAACGGTGACACCGGGAATACATCGGAAACGGAAAAGGTCGGTGGCTTCTGAAAATGCGGCTCTGTTCGCCCACATTTCGGTGCCGTGCCGACCTTCCCGATATGCTTTGATGGAAGCAACAATATTGTCAATCTCAGTGCTGAAGCCCTCCGAGTCTTTTATAGTTACTGTCTCAATAATATCTATAAAGGTGTTCATCTTTCCAAAGCTCATAATCTACACCTTCCAATCCCGGTCAAGGCGGAGTAGCAAGTTTACTGTGTTCCAAACTTGTTGACCTGCCTGCACGCTATCGGCAAAGAAACCAGCCGTCGAGCCATCCCTGCTTTCGTAGAAATGACTCGACAGCATGATTACTGCCTGTTCAGTAGTGGGCGGCATAGTGTTTTCAGTATAATATCCCTCAGCAACATGTTGGTAGCTCTCCGCGTAGGAAACGGCGGCTTTGATGTAATGCAGCAGAAGGCCGTCGTCTGCATCATGTGCCAGGATCAGGTTCGCTTTTACTTTGGGGAGAAGATTATCTGTTGTCATGCCATCCGCCTCCTTCCGGTCATTATTCGTCTGCCGCCATCAAACCCGCCGCTTTTAGCTTGGCGAGAAGGGCATTGAAATCCGCGACCAGACCAGCAACATCGGTGGCCGTGCTATCCACCTGATTCTCTGCAGCAGGAAGCCCCGTTACCGAGGCTCCCGGCAGGACTTCCAGTGTGCCACCGATGATCCACTTTTCGCCGCCCTGTTCCATATAATTCTTTGAGTTATAACTCATAGGTCAGCCCTCCTTATGCGTGCTGCTGGAGAACCTTGATAGCCTCCGGCAGGATCAGCTTACCGTCCACACGCTGGGTAGCTACAAAGCCTACTTGCCCGGTGACTGCATAAAGCTCGTTTAATCTCTTGAACATACGTCCCTGACGGTCGGCTACCCAGTAATAGCTGAAGTCGCCAAACACGATGCTCTTGGCGGTCGCAGCAATAGTTGGCACATATGCAGAGGTGTACAGAGGGCGGTTCATGATGGTATCAGGCGTGCCTGCCTGAAGTGAAGGCTGCCAAAGGTACTGGCCCTGACCGTCCTTTAGCTTACGTATTGCCTTTACAGTAGCATCGTTCATAACGAATACAGCCCTGTTTCGGTAAGGAGCCTTAAGTGAGTAGAACAGGTCGAGCACCTCATCCATGGTGATTGCTGTAGCACCTGCTGTAGTTACACCGATTTGGGCACCACCTGTAGCGGCAAGGATGCCAGTCGGTTTACCGGAGCCATCACCGGTGAAGAAAGCTTCCTCTTCTTTATTGCCGATACGTCTTGCGAACTCTTTTGAGATGTAGGCTTCGAGGTTGAACACGGAATCGTTCAGCAACTCCTCGGAGACTTTGATCAAGGTTGCCAGTTTATAGGCACTGATAGACACCTGACCGAAGCTGTCATCGCTCTCTGGAATAATGCCTTCTTCATCGACCCATGAAGCAGTACCTTTGGTAGCTACAACTGGAATTTTCCTATCACCGGAAGATGTGGTGATAACATTGGCCAGTGAACGGAAGATGTTCTCATCCTCGAGGGCCTCCACCAGCGTACGCTCAAACTCGTCAGGTACGAGATAACCACCCTCTGTGTCTGTACCTATTTGCAGGGCATTTCTTACGTTTACATCAAGTCCTTCTCCTGCACGAGTACGCATAGCATTCCAGAACGCTTTCCTGTATTCGGCGGATGCACGACCGGTCTTTTCTTCAGCTCCTTTGGATGGAGCATTTGTAATGGGATTGCTGGTTGCTTTTGAGAGTTCCAAGTCGATAGAGGCCTGACGCTCGAGACGCTCAATTTCTTTACCTAATGCGACGACGTCGTTTTCCATCTTCTCGTAAGTAGTGGTATCCTCGGCGGACAGTAGCCCATCGCCACCACGTTTCGTATCAAGGAACGCCTTTGCTGCATCCCATGCCTTAGCGCGCTTTTCGCGCAATTCAAGAATCTTACTCATTGTAATTTCCTCCTTCAAATTAGTGTGAAATTAAAGAGAGCCGCTTTTCCAGCGACTCTATCGGGGTACCTGTTTTCGGTTTTGATTTTTTGGGTATTTTCCCAAGTAGGGAGTTGCACACAGCTGCACGGGAAAATATAAGTCCTTGCCCTGTATCCAGAGAGGTACGATTTTCATCCTCTGTGAACAGTATTTTGTCAGCGAAGCCAAGCTCAATGGCTTTGTTCGCATTCATCCAAGTCTCCGCATCCATGAGATGCGATAGCTTTGCGCGGGATAGCCCGGATTTCAGTTCATATGCGTTGATGATGCTTTCCTTGACCTCATCCAGCAGGGCTTTGGCGCGGAGCATTTCCTCACTGTCGCCGATAGCAATGGTCGAAGGATTATGGATCATCAGCATAGAAACGGGCGACATATATACATCACCACCTGCCATAGCAATAACTGATGCCGCACTTGCTGCCAATCCGTCGATCTTCACGGTGACCTTTCCGGTATATTCCATTAGCATGTTATAAATCTGTGCAGCAGCGAAAACATCACCGCCGGGCGAGTTGATCCACACCGTGACATTACCGGAGCCAGCCATCAATTCATCTTTAAATAACTTTGGTGTTACTTCGTCGCCCCACCAGGTCTCGTCGGAGATTTCTCCGTTGAGATAAAGGGTGCGCTCTTCGGTGGCTTCATCTCGCACCCAGTTCCAGAATTTTCTCATTGGCCATTAGCCTCCTTTTCATAAAAATTCCCCGCCTGTGAAAGCGGGAGCATATTGCCGTTCACAAGATACAAGTCACCGCCTTCCTCAGCTGGGATGCGGTTCATATCCTCGAGCTCGCGGATGTCATTGGCAGACATCCATCCGTTTTGCCTTCCGACTGAATAACCGTTCATACGGCTCTGGTAGTCACCACGAAGCAATCCATCCAGATTAAACTTGATAAACAGCGACGTTTTCTCTGACGGTAGGATTAACGATTGCTGAAGGCTCTGCTCCCAGCGAACTACCCATGGATCGAGTGTGTATTTTACGAACTCCAGCGATTGTTGCTCGATGTTGGAGAAGCTGGACTTCTCAAGGTCACCCACCATGTGTGGCGGTACACGGAAGATACGGGCGATTTCGTTGATCTGAAATTTCCGTGTCTCCAGAAATTGCGCCTGCTCCGGTGGGATACCAATGGCCTGAAACTTCATGCCTTCTTCCAGTACGGCAACCTTGTGTGCATTACCGCTTCCTTGATAGGCACTGTTCCAGCTATCTTTGACCCGCTGGATATCCTTGATTACACCGGGATGTTCCAATACACCACCGGGATTTGCACCGTTAGCGAAGAACGCCGCACCGTATTCCTCGGTGGCAAGCGACATGCCGATGGCGTTCTTGGCCATCGCTATGGGGCTATAGCCAATGAGTCCATCAAAACCAAGACCGGGTATGTGAAGCACCTCATCCTTGCGGAGCGTGACATAGCCGCCTTTAGGCTTTAGTCCGCTTTCGTCAACATCACGATAATAGGTGTAGACCAGCTCGCCGTTTTGAGCTCGGCCGACTTCCATCTTGTTTGGTAGCAGTGGGTAAAGCGCAACAGCCTGGCCACGACCATTTCGAACAATCTGCGCGTAAGCATTGCCCCAAAGTAAAAGATGACTCATCAGTGTTTCTCGAAACACAAATGAAGTCATCTCAGGGTTAGGTTCGTTATGAAGAAGATAGTACAGTGGGTGCTGTGCGATGCGTTCCTTCCCACCATCCAAGCGGTATCGGTATACATGTAAAGGCAGTCCAGCGATTGCTTCGGCTAATATTCTTACGCAGGCATAAACCGCAGTGGTCTGCATAGCCGTTCGCTCGTTTACTGTTTTGCCACTGCTGGTGCCGCCAAACAAGAATGAAAACGCGCTGCCCACACGGTTTTGAGGCTTATCCCTTGAACGGAACAGTCCTTTTAATAAATCCATAAGCGTCACCTCCTAAAAAATCAAAATGGGTATTGACACCAAGGACGTAATTTGTTATCCTTGAAATACAAGGACGTTATATTACGTCTTAAAATCAAAAAGGGGGAAAATTATATGACCTTTGATAGCTTTGTTAAAACACACCCTACCTGCTCAGTAGTCAAAGACAGCCAAACAGCTCGCGAAATTTATAACAACATCGTCTGGGATGAGGAAAATCGAATAAAAATGGCTGATTTATCAGCTTCCGACATTCCAGCCCTCGTAGCTATCGCATCTCAGATTGTTGATTTCTGTGCACCCAATTGCGATCTTGATATCACAAACGATACGGTCAAGCAGGTAATCGGAAGAATGATATCAGTGGCGCTTGCCCCGTTGGGGCTTGAGCCCGTAAAAAAGAAGCGGCTTCCGCAGTCAACGGACCAAGACATCTTTAAAAATGCGACTTCATATGCCGCAACAGGCACTCCGACTGAAAGGGTTGAAAAACACATCGTTCCCATTACAAAATAAGCAGTCCCCGCTCGTTGTACACCGATTCTCCGCCACTGCCGTTACCGCATCGGATGGCGCGGTCTAGTGCCATGATGGTTGCTACCGCGCCGTCGATTTTCTCAGTCGACTTTTCCTTATCCGCCTTTATATTTCCGGCAGGGTCGGTTCGAACAAATATGTTATCCATCATCCACCGAAGGACCGGATGACCTCCGTGAGCTATTTTCTGTTCCAAGGTCAGTTTCATCAGTTCTTTGGTCGGTGGAGACATATCTTTAAAGCCTTGGCCGAATGGAACAACCGTAAAGCCGAGGTTTTCAAGATTCTGC
Organism: Irregularibacter muris; assembly: GCF_024622505.1. Classification (NCBI taxonomy): domain Bacteria; kingdom Bacillati; phylum Bacillota; class Clostridia; order Eubacteriales; family Eubacteriaceae; genus Irregularibacter; species Irregularibacter muris. The sequence continues at coordinate 139,981 of NZ_JANKAS010000007.1, read as the reverse complement.
GTCATTTGCACAGCACCCCAACGGTCAAAGGCGATTTCTCGAATGTTATATTTTGTTCCGAGTACTTCAATAAACGATTCAATGAAGCCGTAATGTACTACGTTACCCTCGGTGGTTTGTAGGAATCCTTGCTTTTTCCACACATCATAGTTTACGTGATCACGCCGTACCCGCAAATCGATGTTATCCTCCGGTATCCAGAAGAATGGTAGAACTGTGTATTTATCCGCTTCATCTTCCGGTGGGAACACCAGAACAAACGCTGTTATATCCGTACTACTTGAGAGGTCAAGTCCGCCATAGCAAACGCGTCCTCGCAATACTTCCGGATCAACTGCAAAAGCGCAGGCATCCCATTTGTCCATTGGCATCCAGCGTACAGCCTGTTTTACCCATTGATTAAGCCTGAGCTGCCGGAAGCTGTTCTCCTCGGCAGGATTTTGCCTTGCTGATTCAAACGCTGCTTTGACTTTATCCATGCTGACGGTGATTCCTAAAGATGGATTCGCCTTCTTCCATACTTTTGGATCTGTCCAGTCGTCCTCAGGATCGGCCCCATATATAACAGGATAGAAGGTGGGGTCACTTTTTCTGCCGTTTATGATATCAAGGGCCTTCTGGTGTACCTCCCAGCAGATACTGTTTTGGTTGTCCCCGGCAGTAGTTATAAGAAAATACAGTGGCTGCATTCTTGCATCACCACTGCCTTTGGTCATAACGTCGTACAGCTTTCGGTTAGGTTGGGTATGAAGTTCATCAAACACCACACCATGGGTGTTAAAGCCGTGCTTGTTGCCTACGTCAGCTGAAAGCACCTGATAAATACTGCCTGTCGGTTGATAGATGAGCCGCTTCATTGAGTCCAGGATTTTCACTCGCTTGGACAGAGCTGGGCACATACGTACCATATCCGCTGCTACGTTAAAAACGATGGATGCCTGGTTACGGTCAGCAGCACAGCCGTAAACCTCGGCGCGTTCCTCGTTATCTCCGCAAGTGAGCAACAGGGCAACAGCCGCCGCAAGCTCACTTTTTCCCATCTTCTTAGGTATTTCTACATAAGCTGTGTTAAACTGCCGATAGCCGTTCGGCTTCAGAGTTCCGAATACATCACGAATTATCCTCTCCTGCCAATCGATTAGTTCAAAAGGCTTTCCAGCCCACGTACCTTTGGTATGTGAGAGGGCTTCGACAAAAGCAACTGCATAATCGGCGGATGACTTATCGTAGATTGAATCAGCCGACTTAAACCGGGTTGGTGTGTATTTCTTGAGTTTTCGTATATCCGCCGCCTCCTTCCGAGCATAAAAATAGACCTGCATTAAGCAAGCCTTCTAAATCTATCTGTACGAGAAACAGAGCCATTTTCGGCACTGTTCCCTGTGTTTAGTTGTTTATTTATCTTCGCCTGTCAGAATGAAACGGGCATATGCACCAGTGTTATCTGCGAGGTAAACCAGCAACTCATCATATCCCTCTCTCATTGCGATTTCCTGCACCTTCGGCACATCGAACATGTTTGTTTCACCTGTTGCGCGGATGGCGAGAATCTGCTCCTTTATCTTCTTATCCATTTATGTCCTCCTTAGAATCCCCGACAGCCTCTTTTAGAATGCTGATGTCGAAGTCCGCACTCTTGTAGCCCTCTAAAATAACGCTGTAGTAATAACAGCTTGGAGTACCGAGCGGTCGACCTTCATTCATGATGTACACCATAGTTTCTACGTTCTTTTTTCCAAGTCTGACTTTGACTTTTTCCTTTCGGTAGAGAAATGGGAAACCCTCGTACCGGTCGAGTGCAGTTTCGTCAGCCGGGGTAATCTCCCACAGCAGGCATGGCACTGTCTTGCCCTTAAAAGGTTCCACGGTCGCCACAGAGCCGCCGTGTCCGCCTCGAAACAATAACTGGTAGTCCTTCAAAACCACCGTCCCGACAGGTTTCGCTGTGGGGCAGCGATGCGCCATTTGCTCAAGGTTGAGATTTGAACCATAGGCGAGATAGAATGTTTTATTCATAGTCTTTGTCCTCCTTATTTTTGCGGGGCAACCGTTCAGGCTGCCCGAAATCGCCAAGCCGCCGAACCGTCCAGGTGGGCGGTCAAGTGCTCCCGGCAGTTTGCGAATTCCTCGCCGACGAAACCAATGCGATTGAGGTAGGTCCGCATTGCGAACTTTTCATTTTCAGCCTGCGGTTTCTTTGCCGAGGCGCATTTCTGTGTGAGTGCCTGGTGGTTGAGAGCAAGAGCGAGAACAATGTAGCTTCTTATCTTACCTGCGTGTAGCTCGCTGTTGAAGCCTCGAAGCTCGACCGTATGGTTGCCGGTGAAAAAGCTGTGCAAGTTAAGAAAATGGTATCGGCTTGAATGGTAGTGTCGGCTGGTGCTTTCGCTGTAGCCCTCGTACCAAAGGCTCTCGATGGCTTCCATCGTTTTCGGTTTGCGTCGGTTTAATTTCTCGACCAAGAGGCTATCCATCTTTTTGCAGTAACTCATTCGTTCAGGTGCTATCTGCAAAGCCTTGTAAAAAAGGTCGTTCTTGCTGGCGATGATGTTTACGAAGTTCCTAATGCTCCTCGATGTGTGGTCTGAGCCGTCAAGGTGTATGTGAATTCCGCAGGAGTTGTTTGCAAATCCTCCTGCGTGACGAAACTGTCTCACCAGTTCCTGCAATGTTCCAATGTCCTCGCGGTAGGTTAGGATGGGGCTTACCAACTCTACGCTATAATCGCGGGTGGCAGCTACCTTCTGGCGTCCTTGTTTCTTTTGGCAGGAGATGCTGCCGTCGCTCATAAACTTCCAAACCCGTCCGTCTGGGGCCGTTACCTTCTTGGTATCGTAATAATCGCCGGTGTGTGTAACCGTTCCGTTAAGGAAGTCGGCTGCAAGCTTGGCCGCGTCGTTTCTTGTAATGCCTGTAAACTCAATCTCAATCCCGAATCTGCTTGTAAACATGTGGCTTTCCTCCTGAATGTGTATGTTTTGTGCTTTCCGCATGTACATATATCACTCTAAAAGGCTTATATAGCAAGCGAAATCCGAGAAATAAAACACATCAATTTATGGGTGTGTTTCTGCGAAACAGATACCACTATAGCTTTCGTACCGCATCCTCTCCGTACACAACGCCGAGGGAGGAACCGATATCCCAGGAGCAGAAAATTGTGCCAGTGTCATCTACGAAGTCCACTGTTCCTTGGTCGCCGGGCCTTAGCTTAGAATAAGGATCGTTCATGTGTACCAACTCTACTCGTGTGCCAGAAGGATATTGCTTACGCAGACGTTCCACTGTATCCTTCGAAGGAAAGTTATTCATCAGCCGTTACCTCCTCAGCTTTAGGTGGAGCGCCATTCTTAAAGGCACTATTGCCTGAAAGGTTTTTTAACAGGATTTTGCGTTCCGTTTTGTATTCAGAGCCCACGAAACCAAGCCGGATGAGGAAGCAGCGAAAAGCGTACTTCTCATTTTCCACTTGCTTTTCGGTAGCATTGACTCTTTGCTGTGTTTTTGCCATCTCGCATAGTGCGGTAACAAAATGTGTGTAGGCTTTGACCTCATTTGAATTAAGCTCTCCTTGAAACCAAGGGAAGCTGATAGTTTCTTCACCTGTAATGATATGGGTGCAATCAGTACCGAGAGCTTTTTGGATTAGGGACGATTTGCTTTCAACCAATCGCTTGAGGTTTTCAAGAGCCATATCGGTGAAAGTTAATCTTGGCATCTCGATGGTCAAAAGGTTGGTTTTGAGTGCATCCCCTTGTTCATGTTCCCCATATGCAGGTGGCTCCTGGTAATCGCAGTAAGGGCTGACCCTGCCACCAAGAGCGGCTTCGTATGGAATTTGAACATCCTCCAGTACGGGTTCTGCTTCCGGGAGTGGAGTGTCGTATTCTTCTGTAATAGCTTTGAAGTCGTGCAATCCCTGCAGGTCAGCAACCAGTCCGGGATTGTCATCTCCTCTGAGTATCCCGTTCTTGTCAATATGGTAGCCGCCTACCTCGTATGCGAAGGTTGGTGCACCGAGGTATTTTGTCGGAGCATTTAGTTCCTGACTGATTGCGCCTACCAGTGATTTTCGTTCTGCGCCTGTTACATTATAATTAATCTGCATTTTTCATACCGCCTTTCTTTTTCGGTACTACATATATCACTCTGAACGCTGTAAATAGCAAGTCGTTTCGAGCATATTTCTGTAGGGAAACTGTTCCGATTAATCGGCGGTGTTTTGTATAGATTGGAGCTTACTACTCAGCATTTACTTCCGGCAGATCACAATACCTATACTCCGTACCATCTCTCAAAAGAAATACACCATCTGCGTTTCCGGCTTGCTCGATATACCTTTTTACAATGACATCACAGTACTTTTCATCCAATTCAATGGTGTAGCAGATACGCTCCGTCTGATCACAGGCTATGAGCGTACTACCTGAACCACCAAAAGGATCGAGCACGATGCAGTTGGTCAGACTTGAGTTGAGGATCGGGTATGCTACCAGTGCCACGGGCTTCATGGTGGGATGGTCACCATTCTTCTTCGGCTTCTCAAATTCCCAGATGGTGGTCTGCTTACGATCGGCATACCAGTTGTGCTTTCCAGATTTCTTCCAACCGAAAAGAACAGGCTCATGCTGCCATTGATAAGGTGAGCGGCCAAGAACAAGCGACTGCTTTTTCCAGATGCAAGTACCGGAAAGATAGAAACCTGCTTCAGAGAATGCCTTTCTGAAATTCAGACCTTCAGTATCTGCATGGAACACATAAATAGAAGCATCCTTCGCCATTGCCACTTCGGTGTTCTTAAACGCCTCAAGCAGAAAATTGTAGAATGCTTCATTTCCCATATTGTCGTTTTTAATCTTACCCGCCGAACCTTCATAGTTGACGTTGTACGGAGGGTCAGTTACAACAAGATTTGCGAGCTTCCCGTCCATCAGTAGTGTGAAAGTGTCAGCCTTAGTAGAATCACCGCAGACTAGCCTGTGCTGCCCAAGCATCCAAACATCGCCTTGCTTGGTGAGTGCAGGCTTTTGCAGTTCAGCATCCACATCGAAGTCATCATCATGAATACCGTCCTTGAGCGAATCCTTAAAAAGCGCATCAAGTTCGGCAGGCTCAAATCCGGTGAGGGACACGTCAAAGTCCGCTCCCTGCAAATCCGCAATGAGGAGAGCCAGCTTATCCTTATCCCAATCACCACTGATTTTATTGAGGGCGATGTTGAGTGCCTTTTCTTTTTCCTCATCCATTTCAATAACCACACACTCGACTTCGGTGATGCCCATATCAAGCAGCACCTTCAAACGCTGGTGGCCACCGACAACATGAGATGTGGTCTTATTCCATATAACAGGTTCTACATAACCGAACTGCTCGATGGAGCGTTTCAGCTTTTCGTATTCCGGGTCACCGGGTTTCAAGTCTTTACGAGGATTGTAGTCGGCTGGAATCAATAGCTCAGTTTTCAGTTTTTCTATCTGCATATTTCTCAGCCGCCTTTCTTAAATTTGTGTACATGTTTACATCCTCCCACGGGAACAGACAGGAATTGAAATGACCATAAACCGCCGTATCGGAGTAGATGGAATTACGCAGCCTTAGTTTTTCGATGATTGCAGCTGGTCGGAGGTTAAACACATCCTGCACAATATTGGCAAGCTGCTCATCGGTGAGTTTGCTAGTACTAAAGGAAGTCACGTCGACTGCCACAGGGTTTGCCTTACCAATTGCATAAGAAAGAGCGACCTCACATTTCTCTGCAAGACCGCTCCATACGATGTTCTTTGCAATGTATCTCGCCATATATGCGCCGCTTCGATCAACCTTGGTTGGGTCTTTGCCGCAAAGGGCACCGCCACCGTGGGATGCAAGGCCGCCATAAGTATCAACCATGATTTTTCTGCCGGTTAAACCTGTATCAGCAGCGGGACCGCCTTCGACAAATCTTCCGGAGGGGTTAATAAGAATTTCAGTATCATCATCAAACGGGAAATCTTCAAAGCACTGCCAAAGTACATTATTCCAGATATCCGATTTCAATTCTTCCTGAGTCTTGCCCTTATCATGCTGGACTGAAACTACAATTGTTTTTACACGCTTGGGCTTTCCATCCTCATATTCCACAGTAACCTGTGCTTTGCCGTCAGGCAGAATACCCTTAATGAGTTTTCCTTTCCGGCAGTTGTCAATGCGCTTTATGATGCGATGGGAAAGCACCAGTGGAAGGGGCAGATTTTCACGTGTTTCATTGGTTGCGTAACCGTAAACCGTTCCTTGGTCACCAGCGCCCACAGAACCGTATGGATCATTGATACCATTTCTTGCTTCAAGTGCATTATCTACACCTGCCGCAATGTCTGAGCTTTGATGGTGTACGAACACAAATACTGTAAACTTCCACGGATTATATCCGACCTCACGAAGTACATTTTTTACGATGAAGCGGATATCCACTTTACCGCTGCAGGTGATTTCGCCCGCCACGATAATTTTGCCTTTGGTTGCCATGACCTCGCAGGCCACGCGGGAAGATTTATCTTTACGCATACAAGCATCCAAAATATTGTCAGCAATGAGGTCACAGAGTTTATCCGGATGTCCCATGCAGACACTTTCCGCTGTTTTATAAGTAATCATATTTTCCTCCTATCTGATTTATTTTCCTCGCCTTGCCATGAGCAGACGTTCCATTACATCGTCCTGCGGGCTAGCGCCGTTGTATTCTCCTGTACAGTTTTCTTTAACAATCTGGAAGATCTCCATCCACAGCCGATTGGTTTGGTTCATGTAATTCTGGCCCATTGCCACATAGGGGCTTTGAATGGCATTACCTGTAGTCGGGTGTTTTGCTAAAAAGCCATATTCTGTGACAGCCTCCTCACATTGAATCCAGCGAGCCACGCTCATGGCGTAGCGTTCTAAAAGCTGCGGCGATACGAGAACAGCACATCCACGTTCGTTCAGCCACTGCCATGTATTTCTGTAGATTTCTCCTGCAACCAGTGCTTTGCCGTCTTTTTGTATAGCTTCAAGCATTTTATTTGGCTCGGGCATTTCAAGTCCTTTTAGGTCTGCCGTATCCTTAAATTCCATCACGGTCAGTTTTCTGCCTCCTGGATTGCCTTCAGCTATTTTATCAGTCAAGGGCTTCTTTTTCGCACCTGCACCTACACGAGCGCCGCCTCGATTTGTACCGTCTTTCGCCATATTTTCACCTCACTTAGCAGGGGTGGGGCTATTCCCTTGTTTGAAACCGCGTTTTTTAACACGAAGCCCCACGCCGCTGTCCGCTTTAAAAAGTTTTAGAGATTTGACCGCCCCCACCGGCCACCGCTCTCTGCAGTAATTCTAGAGTGGCAGGATTTACAAAGAGCCATGAGATTGCTCTTCTCGTTACCACCGCCTTTGGAAAGTGGAAGGATGTGGTGTACCTCTTCGGCAGGAGTGAACTTGCCTTGCTTCTCACATTCCTCGCAGAGAGGATGCGACTTGATGTAGCGGTCACGGATACGCTTCCAAGCACGACCATATCGCTTGTTGGAAGCGGGATCACGTTCGTACTGGTTGTATTGTTTATCCATTGCTTTTTGATGCTCGGCACAGTATTGCTCGCGTACAGCAAGCCGACCGCAGCCGGGGTAAGCACAGGGACGTTTAGGTTTGTAGGGCATTGATTCACCTCACTTTCAGGGCGCAACAAAAGCCACCGCAGATCTCTCCACGATGGCCTTTGGAATTCTATTTCTCTATTGTAATAGTAACACACGAACAACACTGACAAACAGTGACATTCACTGACTTGTTTCAGGAAGTTTAATCAGTGAAGTGGCAACATCGTGCAGTCGATAAACGTGGCGTACATTATAACCCAGGTCCACTGCAATTTGTTCCCACGATTTAAAGCATAGATATCGCAGCTCCAGGAGTGTCTGGCACTCCAAACTGTCTACCGCTTTTATAACTCCTATTATTTCACCCTTTAAATCAACAAGGCGATCAATATCTCTGTTGATCTCGTTCTGAAGATCAATGATTTTACAAATAGCGTCTGCCATCATAGATGTACCATGATTGGGATTACGTGGCATCCCCGTCAGCGTGGTCGTGCATTTGGTTGCCAGATCATTCAACGAAGCAACCTGTTCCAGCTTGCTGTTGATACGCTGGTCCAAACGATAGGCTTGGGACAGATATTCTTTAGCAGTCATAGGCAAGCCACCTCCAGTTTTTCTCGTACCTTGCGCATTAAGAGGTTACCGTCAAGATCAGTTAGTATCTGATACCAGCTGGAACAAAAGAAGCGCTCAAGAGATTTAACCTCAGCTTTGTAATCATTTTTCTCCGGGTGGCGGTCCAAACGCTGTAAGGCTTCCCGGTAGTCCTTGACTGCCTGTACTATAATCGCATTTGCTAAACTTTCATATGGTTCCATATCGCACCTCCAAGTTTTTGTTTCTCGGATTGGCACGGATTGTCTTTATTTGACTCTCATTTGCAGATCAGCTTTGACAGCTTCGATAAGCGCCGACTGGCTTTTGTCCTTTAAGGAAAGAGCCTTCAAGATACGCTCATCAATAGTGCCTTTGGTAACGATGTGCTGCACCACAACCGTTTCAGCTGTTTGGCCCTGACGCCAGAGCCTAGCATTTGTCTGCTGATATAACTCTAATGACCAGGTAAGACCGAACCACACAATACAAGAGCCACCAGCTTGAAGATTTAAGCCATGTCCTGCAGATGCGGGATGAATTAAACCGACTGGTATTTCCTTGTTGTTCCACCTTCGAATACTTTCAGCGGTATCCAGCTTAGAAAATGGAACCTTTATGTTATGAAGCTTTTCTACGATTCTTTCATAGTCGTGCTTATACCAATAGGCCACAAGTATCGGCTTTCCGGCAGCTGCTTCAATAATGTCCTCCAATGCATCTAATTTCTGATTATGAATGATCTGGGTTTCACCGCTATCGTTATAAATGGCACCGTTAGCCAGCTGACAGAGCTTGTTGGAAAGTGCTGCGGCATTCGCAGCAGTAACCTCACCACCAGGAATCGTAAGTACAAGGTCTTTTGCTAATTCGTCATAGCGTTCTTCCTCTTTTTCAGAAAGCCTTACGGTGTATACACTGCTGACCAGTTCCGGCATCTTAAGGTAATCCGTTGACTTCATTGAAATCGTAATGTCGGAAATTTTCTTATAGATGCATTGCTCCGCTCCGGGAAGAGGCTTGTAACTGTAGATAATCTGGCCATTTCTTTTATCCGGCATGAAGTAGTTGTTACGAAACGCAGATATGAACCTTCCAAGCCTTACACCCATGTCAAGCAATTTAAATTCGGCCCATAAATCCATTAGTCCGTTGCTGCTTGGTGTTCCTGTCATTCCAATAATGCGCTTTACTTTAGGACGCACCTTCAAAAAAGACTTAAAGCGCTTGGCCTGATGATTTTTGAAGGAAGAAAGCTCATCAATTATAACTGTATCGAAATCAAAGGTCAGTCCACTTTCATCAATGAGCCATGAAAGATTCTCTCGGTTGATTACATAAATATCGGCTGTGGCCTTTAACGCTTGAACCCGTTCAGTGACGCTTCCTACTGCAACAGAAACGATCAGGTCAGATAGATGATCCCATTTTTCAATTTCAGCTGGCCAGGTATCTCTTGCCACTCGAAGTGGTGCTACAACTAACACTTTATGGGCTTCGAAGAAATCAAATAGTAGGTCATTTATTGCAGTAAGAGCTATACTTGTTTTTCCTAAACCCATATCAAGCAGTACTGCTGACACCGGATGAGATTCGATATAACTGATAGCGTATTTCTGATAATCATGTGGATTGTACTGCATCTAAAATCCCTCCAATCTGACTCTCGTCGTCTAGTACAAAAACTAAAAAGCCTAATGCTCTAAGCAATTTGTGCCTTGCCATCTGTAATGGGCGCGGGCGCTTACCAGGGGCCTTAACCTCAACAAAGGCCATCTTTCCTTCAGGCATTAGAACGATTCTATCCGGCATACCATCAAAGCCAGGAGATACAAACTTCACTGCCAGCCCGCCACGCTTTTTTGCTTCCAAAGTTAACTTCTTTTCTATTTCTTTTTCTCTCATCGCTATATCTCCATCAAAATTGGTGACGGTCTGTGAAGGTCTACTCATAAACCTCTTATATAAAGAATTTTTATAAATTTTTCTCTAATACGAAGTTCTATATATGACCGTAACTGACCGTCACCATATTAGGTCAGTGCTACTCGGTGTAACTCAACTTAGAAACTCTTCCTCCTTTAAGCGCACCCCATAAATGAAGCTACCTGTTTTGGTCTTTTTACGTTCAAACCCAGCAGTCTCCAAAGCAGTATAGAAATCTGTTGTACTTCTTGTGTACTCACCGTTGCGCCCACAATGGGCACGGTATTCCTGATAAAACTCTCCGGATTTTTGCTGGTATGTCTTATCCACTTCGCAACAATCCTCCAAAAAGGAAGCAAGCCAGTCATTATTTTCTCTGTACGCTTCAATGGCCTCCTGAACACATGTGGGAACACTGAAATGGTAGTTAGCCTCAATAGCTTTCTTTGCACCTTCAATGATCCAGCTCATGATGTACGAGCCTGCATTCTTAACAAGGTAGTCGGCGTAGTTTTTGATGTCACTTTTATTCTCAATTCTTGCATTAAAGGGAATGACGATGAGACGTCTCCAGGTGCCATCATCATTGGCACCGACTCTCGGAAGATGATTCGTGTAAAGCACCAGTGTATGAGAAGGCTCAAACTTGAACGGGTCTTTATACTTTTTCTCAGCTTCAATTTCATCAGTAGAGCTAAGCTGTTTCACAATTGAAGTGTTGAGGCGCATACCCTCTTCAAGCTCGGAAGCAATGATGAGGCGTTTGCCCTTAAGCTCTGCCATTTCAGGTTTTACGTTTCTGCGGCAACCAACTGTAAGTGTATCGGCTGAGATAGCACCGCTGTAGGAGCCGAGCACCCTTGAGATGCTGTTCCAGAAGGTTGATTTACCGTTGCGGCCTCCACCATAGGCAATGATGATAGCTTCGAGATAGACTTTACCGATTGCAGAAAGGCCAACAATCTGTTGAACGTAATCAATCAGCTTTTGGTCATTACAGAAAAAGGTATTCAGAGCATCTAACCAAATTTGCTCACCCTTATCTCCCGGAGAAGCAGTTGTTTGCTTTGTAATATAATCCGCTGCATCTGGAGCACGACCACCGGCCAGACCCTTGCGAAGGTCAAACGTAACACCTGGTGTATTAAGTAGGAACTCATCCTTATCTAAGTCGCTCACCTTGATTTCCAGCATTGGCTTTGCAGCCTGCAATGCTGAGATGACATATTTCATATCCCTGCGCTTCATTACAAAAGTTCTATAAGCAATGGCCGACTGATACTTTTTAAATGCCTTTAATGGATCTCCTGAAAGTGAAGCTTCATACTTTTTACCGCCAGCAAGAATATCTTCTTCCTTTTCACCCAAAGCAACTAAGGCATTAAGGGCGCTTTCCACCTCACCGAGGGCATCTTGAAGCTGTAAATCGAGGAACTCTTCCATTGCACCAACCGACTGCTGCCTTGATTCCATCCAATACTCACCGTTAAAACGAAGATAATCTGTGGCATCGGTGTAGCAGAGCTCATTGCCATATTCACGAGTCAACACCTTTGCCTGACCAATATCAGAAAAGTCGGAAGGTCTCAGCGAGTCAAAGTCAGAATTGTAGTCATCTGGAGGAACGTACCCCTCCTGACCTTGCACTTTCCTTGCAAACTTGATAGCACTATTCCAGATAGCAGTAAGCTCTTCTTCATCCATAGGCGGGTCGCACTTCTTAGCTTCTTCCAGAAAAATCTCATGGGCCTTATCTGTGCTGCCGTATCTCTTTACAACGCGGCCAGCAAAACGAGACAGCGTATTGTTGCGTTGACCTTCAGGTATTGAATTGCTGCGACCTGTATTTGTAGGTGCAGGAATGTTCTGAAGCAGCTCATCAATCGTGAGCCAACCTTCATGCCAGATAACTTCGCCGGTATCAGCCCCATAGATAAAACGTGCTGCATCCAGAGCGTTATCATCAAAGAATGGAAACTGAGCATGGATAGCTTTTTTTATAGCCACATATCCTTCCACATCTGTTAGCTCTTCTATAGAAAAGTAAACATGGAACTTGGGCCTTGCTGCTTTTCCATCTTTAGAAAGCATGTTATGGCGACTGGGAGCAATCGCATATGAAATATCCGTTAAAATTTCATCCAATGCCTCTGGCGTTATCCACTCATCCGGATTTTCAGTGTGATCATTATCGCAATCCATGACGATGACATCAGACTTTAAGAAATTATCTGCACTGCGATAGTTGTTCTTGTACTCCGCGCAAACATGATCTAGCTTTGCAGCTTCTTTTAATTCTTCAGCCGAGGTGACAACGTTCTTATTTGGATAGAGGCAATTCTTCTGATTTCCAACACAGTTTGCAGTACAAATTGTTAGTTGCATGTTTCTACCTCCTCCATATCCTCGGTAAAATAGCGAATAGTCATATGACGCTTCTTTGCTTTATCAATCTCCATTTGCATGCCCTTCGTGATATACTCGCCAAACACCCACAGCTCATTGCATTTACCTAAGAAGACTATATCCATGAACAGTGCAAGCTCGCGTTCCGCAGGATCATCATCTGAAAGATATAAAGGAAAAAGCAGGTGTGGCGCAAAGGCGATAGCGTTTCTTTCAATAACAGCGAAGCGACTATAAAGTTTAGCCCTTTCAGTGTTTCTCTTGATATCACCCGCATATGGTGAGCAGATATACACAAGCGGCCTGAAGATCTTGTCTTCCTTTTTAATGTTTGTCAGCGCCTCGTATGCGGTAGGGTCGGGATAGCCTTCACTGTTTTTCTTGTCCACTCCGCCGGTACCATATTTACATCTCATCTGTTCGTTCATAAGCGAACCTCCTTATTAAGATTCGAGCGGCATAAAAGTCCCTCTACCAGTCCCAGGACAGAAACCGCCGCTTTGAACGAACTTTTGAAAATAAATTTTTCCTTCCTTATATAAGTGACAGCAGACCTGAAAAATCTGCCGTCTTTTTTCGTTCATTTTCGTTTTAAGTGTCCTGGGATTAGTGAAGGACATGAAAAATTGTGGCCTAAAAAAAAGCAAAAAGATTTCGTTCAAACCACACAAAACTGTCCTGGGACTATTAGAGAGGGAACAAATCCTCTCGGAAAGGGAGGTAATACGATGCAGACACAGACGAATGCAGAGGCTTCGAAAGATAATCAGCTGGATGAAGAACTTGCTGACACCCTCACAGCCATAAGCGTTGTATCCAAAAGACTGGCTCAAAAAATCAAAGCCTTGTCTGCAAAGGAACAAGAAAAGAAGGAAGGAGGTACTCCAAATGAGCAAGATGAGTGAACTTAGTCAGGTTCTTTCTGAACTTAGGGACTGCGGCAAAACTCTCATTAACATTGCTAACTCGCTTGCAGAGATTTTCTCAAGTACAGGTAACGAGCCCGAAAATGTTATGGAAGCACCCGCAATACCAACAGAGGAACCGAAACCAGAGTATTCGTTCTTAGATATTCGCAAGAAGTTTGCAGAAATGTCCAGATCCGGATACACAGAAGCGCTTAAGGGACTTCTGAAAAAATACGGTGCGGAGAAGCTCTCCAGCGTAGACCCGTCACAGTATGCCGCATTACTTGCGGATGCGGAGGCAATTAAATGAGCGTAAAACATGCACTGCTTTCAGCCTCGTCCGCACACAAGTGGATTGCTTGCCCACCATCGGCGCTACTTAGTAAGAAGTTTGAAGATGCGTCCAGCAGCTTTGCACAAGAAGGCACTGATGCTCATACACTCGCGCAGTACAAGCTTGAAAAATTGCTGGGACTTAACACAAAGGACCCGACCGAATCTTTAAGCTTCTATGATGAGGAAATGAACAGCCACGCTGAATACTATGCAGCCTTTGTACTTGAACAGCTTGAGAAAGCAAAAGAAACCTGTGCTGATCCTCAGATACTTATTGAGCAGAAACTCGACTTCTCGAAATATGTCCCAGAAGGTTATGGCCATGTTGACTGTTTGATTATCGCAGACGGCACTCTTACCGTAATTGACTATAAATACGGACTTGGAATCAAGGTATCAGCGGAAAGAAATCCACAAATGTTCTGCTATGCACTTGGAGGCCTGGCTCTTTTCGATGGCATTTACGACATCGACAATATCCACCTGATCATCTATCAGCCGCGTAGAGAAAACATTAGCGAGTACAGCATCTCTAAGAGCGAACTAATCAAGTGGGCTGAGGAAGTATTAACTCCTACTGCACAGCTTGCTATCAAAGGCGAGGGCGAATACAAGGCTGGCGAGCACTGCCAGTTTTGTAAGGCTAAAGCAACCTGCAGGAAGCGTGCTGAATACAATCTGGAGCTTGCAAAGTATGATTTCGAAGAACCCGCTACTCTCGATAACGACGAGATCGCAGCAATCCTTACAAAAGCTGATGAGTTGGTATCTTGGGTAAATGATGTCAAGGATTATGCTCTGAATGAAGCTCTGAACGGTACCAAGTTTGAAGGTTTCAAAGTAGTCTCTGGTCGTTCTAACAGAAAGTACACAGACGAATCTGCAGTAGCTGATGTTGTTATTGCAGCTGGTAGAGACCCATATGAGAAGAAACTGCTCGGCATCACAGCCATGACAGCACTTCTCGGCAAGAAAACATTTGAAGATATTCTAGGTGGGCTAACCTTTAAGCCGCCCGGAAAACCGGTCCTTGTTACCGCTGATGACAAGAGACCTGAATATAACTCAGCATTTGAAGATTTTGATGAAAATTAAGGAGGAAATAAATCATGACAAAGACAGTTAATCCGTTAAAAGTAGTTACTGGCCCTGATACCCGTTGGAGCTATGTGAATGCATGGGAGCCTAAATCCATAAATGGTGGCACCCCTAAGTACAGTGTATCTCTCATTATTCCTAAGTCCGACACGAAGACCATCGCTAAGATTAAAGCTGCAATAGAAGCGGCTTACCACGAAGGCGAAGGCAAGCTCAAAGGCAATGGTCGTACAGTACCACCTCTTGCAACCCTTAAGACTCCTCTTCGTGATGGCGATGTGGAACGTCCTGATGACCCCACTTACGCAAACGCCTACTTTATGAATGCCAACAACAGCTCTGCTCCTGGCATCGTAGATGCAGACCGCCAGCCTATCATTGAGCGCTCTGAGATTTATTCTGGTGTTTATGGTCGTGCTAGTGTAAATTTCTACGCATTCAACACCAACGGAAATAAGGGTATCGCTTGTTCCCTTAATAACCTTCAGAAGATCCGTGATGGCGAGCATCTCGGCGGCAAGTCTAACGCCGAGGATGACTTCGCTACTGAGGATGACGAAGACTTCCTTTCCTAAACAGTAACTGACAATCCGGGTGGTAGGAAAACCTGCCACCTGAGACAATTAAAGAAATGAGGTGAATCATATGGAAACTATTCTTGTTATTGAACTTATTACTTTATACGGCGTGTTTATCATCGGAGCCCTATTCTGGGTCGTAACTGAAATTAATGACGCCATCAAAAAGCACAAGAAAGAAAAAGCAAAGAAAAACTTTGATACACTTGATAAGTTTTAATTGCTTGGGCGGTGGCACTCCTGCTGCCGCCCTTATTCTTTTGAAAGGAGGATGTTATGGAAGATATAAAAACACTTTCTCTTGACCTTGAAACTTACTCAGATGTGGACCTTGGTAAGTGTGGCGTCTATCGCTATGCAGAATCTCCGAGCTTTGAAGTCCTCCTGTTTGGTTACGCAATTAATGGCGGTGAGGTACACATTATTGACTTAGCCTTAGGGGAGAAAGTCCCAGAAGATATACTAAATGCATTAACCGATGAAAATATAACTAAATGGGCCTTTAACGCTTCCTTCGAACGTGTCTGTTTATCAAATTGGCTTCGTAAGCACTACCCGGATAAGTTTAATAGCTACAGCATCCCAGAGGACTCAGTTAAAGGTTACCTTAACCCATCTTCATGGCGCTGCAGCATGATATGGTCTGCTTATATGGGCTTACCTCTTTCCCTTGAAGGTGTAGGCACAGTTCTTAAGCTCGGTGAACATAAGCTAAAAGAATGCAAAGACCTTATCAAATATTTCTGCGTTCCATGCAAGCCTACCAAAGCAAATAGTGGCCGCACTCGTAATCTGCCTGAACATGATATAACCAAATGGTCCTTATTTAAGAAATACAATATCCGAGATGTTGAGGTGGAACAGGCAATTAAGAAGCGACTAGAAAGCTATCCCGTACCTGAGTTTGTATGGGACGAATACCATCTGGATCAAGAGATTAATGACAGAGGCATCCTACTTGATATGGGTGTCGTTAAAAATGCCATCATCTTCGATGAGAAATCCAAAGAAGAACTTACTGCTGCAATGAAGGAGCTTACCAATCTTGATAATCCAAACAGCGTCGTTCAGGTAAAACAGTGGCTTTCTGATAATGGTGTTGAGACCGAGTCGCTTGGGAAAAAGAATGTCGCAGCTCTTATAAAGACTGCGCCGGAGGAACAACGCGACGTGCTTCAACTTCGCCAGCAGCTTGCAAAAAGTAGCGTTAAAAAGTATCAGGCCATGCAGAACACTGTCTGTTTAGATGGCAGGGCTCGCGGCATGTTCCAATATTATGGCGCCTCCCGTTCTGGTCGCTGGGCAGGCAGGCATATACAATTACAGAACTTACCTCAAAATCATATCCCTGATTTGGAAGATGCAAGGTCTCTTGTAAGGCTTGGAGATTATGATGCAGTGAAACTTCTTTATGAAGATGTGCCGGATACACTCTCTCAGCTTATCCGAACCGCTTTTATTCCAAGGTCAGGATACAAATTTATTGTGAGCGACTTCAGTGCTATCGAGGCTAGGGTTCTGTCCTTCTTAGCAAAAGAGCAATGGAGATTAGATGTATTTGAAAGCAATGGTGATATCTACTGCGCTTCTGCTTCTGCTATGTTCCATGTACCGGTTGAAAAGCATGGTGTAAATAGCCACCTTCGGCAAAAAGGTAAAATCGCAGAATTGGCACTTGGATATGGCGGCAGTGTTGGAGCACTTAAGTCTATGGGTGCGTTGGAAATGGGCCTTACTGAAGACGAATTGCAGCCGCTGGTTGATTCTTGGAGAGCGTCAAACCCGAAGATTACAAAGCTGTGGTGGGATATTGACAGAAATATTAAAGAGGCAGTTCGCTTAAGAACACATACCAAAACACATGGCCTTAATTTCTATTACCAGAAGGGGATGCTGTTTATTGAGCTTCCTTCCGGCAGGAGGCTTTCCTATGTAAAACCTAAGATCGAACAAAACCAGTTCGGCGGTGAGTCTGTCACCTACGAAGGAACCGGCAACACTAAGAAGTGGGAACGCATCGAAAGTTATGGCCCGAAGTTTACGGAAAATATTGTACAGGCAATCAGCCGAGATATCCTGGCATACGCTATGAAAACACTCCGTCATTGCTTTATCTGTGGTCACGTCCATGACGAGTTGATTATTGAGTGCAGCATAGGTGTTTCCCTTAAAGCAGTTTGTGAGCAGATGGGACGAACGCCACCCTGGATAAAGGGGTTGGCTCTTAGAGCCGATGGCTATGAGACAATGTTTTATAAGAAAGATTAAAAAAGACCTCTGAGGGAACTTAATCCTTCAGAGGCCTTATCTCATTTCTAATCTACAAATAAGTCTGGTATGTTGTATTTGATGATTGCGGCATCTTTCTTCACGCCTTCATTTGAACATTCTAACAGACTCTTTTTTAGTTTTAATTCAGGCTCAGTCTGCGCAATATAGTCTTTTCCATGATTTAAAATATAAAGAGATGACTCACGTGAAAAACCATGTTTCTGGATATTTATTATTTTTTTATTCGTAGAACCATACTCAACAAACTCATACCAGTCATTAGGGACCTTTTCAACCTGTCTTATTTCTTTATAAGCCTTTGATACTTTCAAAAAATAGTTTGATATTTTGAAAAGAATGACTTTATCAATAACACTGAGCACATCAGAAATAACTATATTTCTATGTTCACGAGAGTCATTGTAGTCAACGTAGTTGTTATCGATATACAGAGCGTTTTCTGGATTACGCTGCTTATAACTAATAGCCTGAAACATTATTTTGTTTAGACCGTCACCTTGTACCCACTGGCTTAAAATAACAGCATACCAGCTAAGCCTACCATGCTTCTTGGAATATTTGCCTACATGTCCTAAAGTTTCAGATTCATATATCTCCCATTTAAATATTCTGCATAGACGCTCCAGAAACGCCAGTAATTGTACTGAATCAAAGTTACCTTGTTCGTCAACCGCAGGGAACTCAAGCCCGTTTTGTGAAATTGCTTGATGCAAGGACTCTGACTGGTCAACAGATATTGTTATATCATCGTCCTGGATGTATTCTTCGTTGGAAGCAAAAAGAGCTCTGATCTTATCTTCGTCTCCCGGTTTCATTAGCTGCCGAAATTCTTGCCTAACACGACTATTGCGATTTTTCAAAATATCATTTAAGAGAATGATTGCAAATTTGCGCATTAGATCATACGAATCTGCTGACTGCTTTTCTGGATATTTTACAAGCTCCACTGTTCCATGTAAAAGGGCTTCTATAACATTTTGCTTTTGTGGTTTTGTAAGTCCTTTTTCAATAGACAATGTCTGTGGTGCTATGTCCTCCTGAAGCAGGGTTACATATTTTTCATTTGCTTTTTCACTACTCGCGACTAGAAATACATTGCCATAAAGATTGTATTCCAAGCGTCCAACACGGCCGATAAGGTTACGGAAATCTACAGCTTTCATATGCTTGCTGCCATTTTTAAAGTCTGTAATAAACAAATTGTCAGCTGGCAAATTAACACCTTCAACAAGCGTACTTGTACAGAATAATGCCGTTATAGAACCTGCACGGAACAAATCTTCTATTCTCTGACGAATAGACGCTGGCAAGTAACCTATATGATATGCAATGCCCTTGGAAATAAGTTCAGCTAAATAGTAATCTCCATGTATATCATTCTTTATGTCTTTAGCGAGTTCTATCAGCTCTTTATCATTACTCTTTTCAACACGATTAGCAGCAAAATCTCTTGCCGCTACTACTGTCTTACGGGTAGAAGGGAAGTATATAATACACTGTCTTTCCACACCTTTATCATCCTTTTCAAAGCGGAGAAGCACATCTGTCAAGTCCGCGTCTTCAAGTGCTATAGATGTTAAAGGCACCGTTTCCTTTGTATGCTCATTATATACATCTACCTCATTGTCATCTAGATTAATTAAAAACTTAACTTGAGAAACAGGGGAAAAAGATGACGCGAGTTTTTGCTTTTTCGACTCATTTGATTCCACGCCAGCTATCAAACTTAAATATATTTCAGGATTAGGAACATTAGGAGACGCAAAAACAAAGTGCGGTCTATGCTCTCGTTCTGAAAGCATATGAACAATTTGGTAATAAAAAGGGCTTCGATTATCAGCACCAGAAAGCTTATGGGCCTCATCAATAAACAAGTAGTCAAGCTGAATATTTTGTTCATTAATAAGGAGATAGAGCAACCGTTCCGGAGTCATGATAAAAATATATCTTCGTTCACTGTTTTCTTCGGAATTTTTCATTAATACAGCATCTCCTGCAGCTGTTACAATGTGATAGTTATTCTCATGTAACATATACTGCAAGTCATCTGTTATCTTTATTCGAACCTCATTAATTAAAGCTTTCGTTGGCACAACAAGCGCAAAATTATTTTTGACACCAGAAAAAATCTGTTGCTTGATGAACATCCTCATTATGTAAGATTTACCCATAGACGTTGGGCCAGAGTAACTGTAATACTCATCGGCAAAATGGTCATACACGATTTTTTGAGCACTCATAAACTGCTTTTCGGGGTCCGCCGGGATTGTATAATATTCCTTTTTGTAACCCGCGAAAATTTTATCAAGAGTGCCAACTCCATCAAACGATGATTTAACAATATTCGTACCCTGATAATTACCAATGCTTGATAGTACAGAACCAGCTATATAAGAGACCTTCTCGTCTTCGGGGTAAATATAATGCAACATTGTGACTATTTCTTGTGCCCACATTTTTTGGGAATCGTAAAGTGTTGCATGATTGGATTTTGAAAGTAGATCTGCAAAAGCGAGAGCATCCTTTATCGGTATCTCGCGCTTCCGGCGTTTATTAAATCCAAAGACCTTGATAGCGTAATTGTATAATATGTCTTCATATATTTTCTTTAGATAGGCATCCTGGTTCAACTCAGCAAAGAAAACATCACCAAACTTCAAGTTCTTTTTATCTGCCATAAGAGTCACCTTCTCTCATGACAGTTTTCATAATGGCCTTCTTGTCATCTTCTGCGTTGTCAAAGGGAAGCACATACACATAGAAAGAACGATTGTTAAGGCTAAGCTTATTAATCTTTTCTTTTATATAAGGAGCATAGTGTTTAATATCATTGTCCATCTTTCTTTCTAGTGCATCCCGATAATCTGAACTTTTATAACGTAAAGAGTCTAAACCAATTGTGTAACCGAGAAAAATGCCAAAAGCTGTATCTCGATATACATCCTTACCGGGAGCAGGTTTTATAATATCATTCAATTGGAGAGCCACTGGATCATCAGCGGGCAATTCAAAAACTGTACTATCAACGATCTGTAACTCTTCTGTTGTTCTACCAGATATCTGTTGAATGCACTCGAAGGCCTCATCTATGGCATAACCAAGATCTCCAACAACGCATGAGGTACCAAATATCATCTCATAAGACAGTGTTTTTCCTCCAGAGTTAAGTGCTCGTAAATGCATACCATCACATGCGCTTATCCCAGATTTGACTGATGAATTTAACTCTATCTTGCTGTATATCTTTGGTGCACCCAAAACCGTCTCAAGGAAGGCATACAAAAGTATTTCACCCAGCTCATTTCCGGTACCTTTCTCATCTGCACGACCACTCTTATACATAAGGTCCAATGCCTCAATACCAACACTAAACTCATCGCCTTCGACACGAAACTGTTCAATCCTTGAACGTGAGAAAACATAATGCCCTATATTTTTACTTATGAATGTACGGAGTGAGTCCTTTGAAAACCTATTATCTATGACTTCTTTTAGCCTGAATAGACGCAGTTCTTCATTTGCAAGCAAGCCAAGACTCTCCGAATGAAGAACCTCTTTAAAGATCTGGTCAAAGCCTCTGCTATTTATGCTCTTTGTTAATGCATTAATCATAAGCTACCTCCTACAGCGCCCTCCGAGATATTTTAATCACCATATTTCTTAAAATTCTCGGCTTGCTCCATAACCTTTTCGAATACTTCTTCGTCCCATTCAGGAGGATAACCATTTTTGTAAAGAAGCACCGTAAGGTCCATGTTGAGTTGATTCTTTATATCATCACGCGATGACCAATCAGCAAACTGTGCTTTATCGTCAACGAGCTCTTTTATCTTTTTAGCAAGAACAAGACACTTTTCATCCTCATATGGAAAACCATGATCGTCACGAACTTTTACAAGAATATCGTAAAAAGCTTTTTCTTCATAGCTGATTCCAAGTTTCTCAAATGAAGACTTATCATCTTGCAAGTCTTTCATTATCTTGAGCAACTGTTCGGACAAATCATTAACGAAGTCCGAAACAACCTCACTTGTAAATACCAGCTTATCACGGCTGTTATAAGCATCAACAACTTCTTTCAATCGCTCATCAAACTCGATGGCCTTGACTTTATTGGTGCGCCCATAAGCCGTAATAGCTTTGCGCAAAAGCTTCAACAGTGCATTAAACTTTGTAATTGGAAGATTTACATTATCAAGCTCAGCAAGGAAATCATCGCTGAAAAGATCAACAGCTTTATGTTCATCGACAATATTTTCGATACCAGTGCAAGTAATAGCTTCGCGTACCATTTCTTCAACTACGCTATTCATAACTTCTGCATCCGGTGCATCTCCCTTAGTCTGCTTATAAATAATTGAGCGTATTGCTAAGTAGAACTGTGCCTTTGCTGTTTCTTCGTCAGTTAGTTCACCGGAAGGGAAGCAAATATGGTACGCTCCTTTTAATCTACGAGATAAGCCCATGAAACGAGTTTGCATATCTTTACTGGCTTGAACATATTCTGCGGCAGCATTTAAGCAATTAAGTCTTTGTATCGGTGTCCCATGATGGAACATCGTAGAATCAAAACTTGAAAGAAGCTCATCTATTAACGCCAAATGGTTACGAAATATAGACAATGAAATATTAAGTTCATCAATCGGGTTTTCTTGAGGGCCACCATATTTTTTGACAGCTTCCAACATGTCATTTTTAATTCCAATGTAGTCCACAACTAAACCTTTATCCTTACCATCAAATACACGATTTACGCGGGAGATCGTCTGAATAAGGCTATGCTTTTGAAGTGGTTTGTCGATATACATGACAGCCAGGGACGGAACATCAAATCCTGTAATCCACATATCAACAACAATCGCAATTTTAAAGTTTGAGTCGTTATTCTTAAACTGTTTGTCCAACATCTTACGATGTTCTTTTGTGCCACATATGTCAAACAATTCTTTTTCATCGTTCTGGCCTTGCGTGGCAACCATATTGATTTTAGGTAAGGCTACCAGTTTATCTAACTGATCTTTTGTCAGATCTGATTCGTTTTCAGCTTTACGTGCCACGAACCAGTCAGGGCGGATAGCTTCTACCGCCTTTAATACTTTAAAAGCCAACGACCGATCTGCGCATACTATCATTGCCTTTTGCACAATTTCTGGCTTTTCTGCACAGAGCGATTCATAATGAGTCACCATATCAGAAGCCAACTTTTTAATCCTATCAGGATGACCGAGTATAGCTGTCATAGAACTCATAGCGCGTTTGCTTTCTTCAACCTGCTCCGGATTAGAGCCTTCAGCTATGCACTGGTCATAATACTTCTGAATTTCTTTTGCCTGTTCGTCAGATACAATTACCCGCGCAAGACGTGGTTCATAAGCAATACGAACCGTTATTCCATCATCACTAGACTCTTTCATTGTATAACTGTCCACAACATTACCAAAGACAGCTATTGTTTCGTCTATCGGAGTTCCTGTGAAACCACAATATGTAGCATTAGGGAAACTATCACGCAGGTATTTTGCAAATCCAAAAGTGGTAAATACACCTTTATCAGTTTTCTTTAACTTCGCACCAACACCAGTTTGCGTTCTATGAGCCTCATCAGAAATACAGATAATATTGCTACGGTCAGAAAGCAAGCTAGTTTTTTCACAAAACTTTTGGATGGTGGTAATGTAAATACCGCCGCTTGGTTTATCTCGCAACGTCTTCTCCATATCTTCACGACTTTCGATGCTACGAACATCACTTTCATGTAGATACTTTTTCGCCGTTACAAATAATTCTGAAGTTTGTGTATCCAAATCCTCACGATCTTCGAGAATGACAATGGTAGGATTATTGAAGGCCTCATTATCTCTCAATGCAATCAAACGTGATAAAAATAACATAGTATAAGTCTTGCCGCACCCGGTAGCACCAAAGTATGTACCACCTTTTCCATCACCGGTGGGGCGCATATGTGCTTTGATGTTATCAAGCATTTTCTGCGCAGCAAAGAACTGCGGATAACGGCAAACTATAGCTTCATCCTTCTTACTATCATCTGGATAGAAAATATAGTCTCTAAGAACTTTAGTAACCCGATCTTTTGCAAAAGCACCTTCAATCATGGTGAGCAGAGAGCTAATACCATTTGAAACTTTATCTTGATCGTTTGCTTTATTCCACGAGTAATAAAACTTGTATGGTGTGAAAATACTTCCGAGTTTTGTATTGGCTCCATCACTAATAACAGAAAGAAAACAATACTTCATTAATTTCGGGATATCCCTTTTATAGCGGATTGTAACCTGTTCCCATGCATCATGGATGGTAGTATCTTCTTCGATCGCTGTTTTGAACTCACAAATAGCAATAGGAATACCGTTTATAAACACAAGTAGGTCAGGGCGACGCAAACGCTCTCCCTGAACAGAATACTGATTAACAACCTTAAAAATATTATTACTTGGTTCATCAAAGTCAATGTAGTCCACATGTAACGCGACCTGGCTAATATCATCACGTACCAAGTCAAAACCCTCGTTTACAAGTAAAAATGTCTCGCGGTTTCCGTTATAAAGTGGTGTAGAAGGAATGAGATTAAGACGATTAATAATTTTCTGAATCTCGGCTTCACTCAAACTTTCAGATGCATAACGATCAGCTATAAATGCACGTAGGTCATCAAGAAGAAGGATATCCTCATACTTTCTATGAAGACCCTCCCCCTGGACATAAGTATAGCCTTGTTGCTCGAAAAGCGTAATTATGGCCTGCTCAAGTTCATCTTCAGTAAATTTTCCTTTTTCAAAGATATAATCCAACTTAACCCCTCCTCCTATTATTGTAAATATTGAATTGCTAAAGCAATTAACGATAAGCATCGGTTAAAAAAGTAATCGTAGTGACGATTATCTGTAATATCAATTTTATTTGTCTCATGATGACGGATTCTAAAATTATTACCAATATCCGTTAGCGCTTTAAATTCTGCATTAAACACAGTAATAAAATCACTTTGCCCATTGCTCATATCCTCAACAACCTTTGTCGCTGATGTTTTTTTATCCATGTTTGTATAATAAGTTTTCAGTCGTTCCAAAGCGTCCCATATTTTTTCAACTGAATCTTGGCGGGCTGCAGGATTTGGTGTTTTATATAATGCAATTGCATCTTTCATTAATTCTCTTGTCCCAACCTCAGAAATTTGTTGAGTTTCCGCTTCTATTTCTGCTGACAAAGGACTATTTTCTACAATGCGTTCAATGATCTTTTCTGTGGTTAAAGTAAACAACACCCCGGACTCTACAAATATTTCGTTTATTTCATTTCTGTAGTCATCGAAAACATTTGTTGTATCCAAACAATGAATATACCAATAATTTTTATAACGATCATTATTCCATCCTTCAGAAATATCCTTTATATTTTCAGCAACATATTCTATAAGGTCAATTAATGAATATTGGTCATAATCATCATTATCTTGTGGGGCAGCTATATGACCATACTCGTCTTTAAAAATATTAGGAATTTTTATTGCCATTCTATTTTCAAATTGACTACGGTTAAATTCAATATAATCCTGATCCACAAAAGAACAATGCTGCTGAAGTTTAAAGATATGCGTTAGATTCTTATAGTATTTTTCGCATATATTTAATAGCAAAGTGTAAACTTCTTTTGATATTTTACTTGTACGTGCAATTGGCTTTCTTAATCCATGACGTTCTGTGTATAAACTCATTTTTTAACCCTCCTTTACGTATTTGCCTCCTCCAGCGAGCCTTTAATTAATATTGGACATAAATCTTTTATTTGTGCTTTTAATTTTTCATTTATTTCACGTCGCATAAGATATGCGTTATAAATTTCAACGATAGCTTCCTGTATTTTAATATCTGGAACAGGTACATCAATTTCGTAGAACCTATCCAAGTCCAAATTTGCTCTAATACTGCCATCACTGGCAAACCAACCATATCTGTCGCTTTCGCTACGTGAAAACCACATCATTATATACTCGGCAAGTACATCATCATTTTTAACTTGCAAAACAGAATATGCAGGTGAAACAATAATCGGTTCGTCCTCTTGCAACAGAGCAATTCGAATGCATTCATCTCTGCCTGTCTGCATTGAGCTGTACACAAATTGCCCCTTTTTGACGACTTTATAATTCTTAAGACTTCCTTCTGCTACGCTTGCAACTGACGGCATAAAATTCTTTGTAATGTTGATGCCTTGAACAGATGTGATAGCGCCATCAGCATTTCGAACATCAACGTTCTCAAGCAGTTTCCCTGTTGGAATTTTTTTGGCAGTATGCTTAATTTTATTTATTTCGATTTCACAAGTTAATTTCAAATCCTCAAGACCTGTTTCATAGACTCTCTGGTTTGCAAGCATTGCATTGTATATGTCCACATACTTTTGCTGAATTGGTAGCGGTGGGAGGTTAAGTTCCATTTCACATAATGCTTCCCATGAAAATACTTCTGTTGAACTCCCCCATGAGCGATAACACGCTTCTCTATCCCATTCTTCACGATTAAAGTGTAAAAATAAATATTCAGATAAGATAACTTTTTTCATTTCAGATTTAATACGAAATGCAATATTATTCCAACTAATAATAAATGGAGCATCAGTATCGTTATAGCCAAAACCAATCTTTTTACCATGAGTTCTCGGATTAAAAACAAATTCATCAGGGTTCACAATTAAAAATTTACTTAAATCAGCGTTTGAAACATCTGCTTTTGTCGGTATGATTTGTTTTGTAATTGTCATTCCCTTAACATCATCCGGACCGTATTTTAATTCTGTATTGGCATCTGTAACTAGTTCTAATAAATCACCTAAGGTATATTTAATCAATCCCATAACCAATCCCCCTGAACGCTTCTTCGAGCATGGTTTGTGACTTCTTTTCAGCCTTCATTACTTCGCGCATTTCAGCTTGAATACGTGCCATCTCTTTTTCATAGTCAATTTCTAAGTCATGGTCAATGAACTCGATGTATTTACTTGGTGCAAGAGAATAGTTATTGGTGCGAACTCCATCCTCTCCATCAAGGGATACAGATTTACAAAACTCTGGTTCATCTTTATATAATGATCTATCTGCACTTTGCCAATTGCTATATACTTTCTTTATTTCCGAAATCTGATCATCAGTAAAAACAGTTTTTTTCTTCTTCTTTCCTTTATCAATCACAATTTCTTCAATGTTGCTATCCCAGCGGCGCAAATCCATAAATAGCACTTCATTTGTACGGTCACGAAGTTGTCTGCCGCCTGAAGTACAAGCCTTTTTATTCATATTAACAATCCACAAAGTAACAGATATATCTGTGGTATAAAACATATCACGAGGCAGAACGATAATTGCTTCTATCTTGTCTCGTTCAAGCAATTCTTTTCTGATTTCATATTCAACACCATCTGAGTTTAATGCACCATTTGCAAGCAGAAAACCTGCAACACCCTTATTTACATCTAATTTTGAAATCATATGAAGAATCCATGCGTAGTTTGCATTTGCTACAGGTGGTGTTGAAAAGCCTTTAAAACGTGGATCGTCAGTAAGTTGATCTTCACCACGCCAACCTTTTAAGTTAAAGGGCGGATTGGCCATAATATAATCTACTTTTTTGTCTTTGTGTAAATCCTCAGTAAATGTTGAAGCATTTTTTTCACCAAGATTATGCGCAATACCACGAATAGCAAGATTCATTTTACAAAGACGCCATGTGTCGGGATTGCTCTCTTGCCCCAGAATTGAAATGTTCTGGCGATTACCATTATGACGATCCACAAACTTTAGGGATTGGACGAACATACCGCCCGAACCACAACATGGGTCATACACAGTACCAGAATAAGGTTCAATCATTTCTGCAATCAGTTTAACTACTGAAGCAGGGGTATAAAATTCACCATCTTCCTTTGTCCCGGCAGCAGCATATACCTGAAGAAAATATTCATATACCCGGCCAATCAAATCATCTTCATGAAAGCGCTTCTCATCTATTTTATTTACTTCATCTATTAGATTTTTGATAGCCTCTTTACTTGCCCCAAGTGTTGCAAAAAGATTAAGTGGTAAAGCTCCTTTTAATGGAGTATTACTTTCTTCAATATCTACCATTGCTTGATCTAGAATAACTGCAATATCATTAGCGCTTGCGTTTTTAACAATATAAGACCACCGTGCAGTTTCCTTCAAATAATATACATTTACAGCATTATAGAATGATACTTTTTCAAGGAACGCTGGTATATCCCCGTATTGCTCCAATAATTCTGATCTTCGTCTTTCAAACTTGTCCCCTGCAAACTTTAAAAACACTAACCCTATAACAGCATCTCTATTCTTTTCAGTACTTCCAATCCCACGAAGGGCAACACGACAGTTCCACAAAACGGTCTCCAGTGAAACCGCAACTTCTTTTTTAGCAGCTTTTGCCATAACATTATCCTCTTTCCGGCTCGTGGCGTTCAAATACACCTTGCCATTATTATTTTATAATCTTGTCTGCCCAATAATCTGGACTTTAATCTTTGTCAGAAGCTTCATCAGCTGCGCCACCGGAACGAATCCATTCGTCTACTTCTGATAGCTTAAACTTCCACAGTCTGCCTACCTTGTAAGCTGGCATATTCCTTTTTGCAATCCACTGCAAAACGGTATCTCTGCCGATGCCAAGGTGTTCCATGACTTCTTTCAAGGTGGACCATTTCTCAATGTTATAATCGCTCACGTTGTTAACCTCCATGATTAGGCTTCAAAAATAGTATCAATTGCAACATTGAAAATCCATCTGTAATTAGGAAAGCAGTTATTTCCATCACAGTCTTGCATCTCCCAAATACAATCGAACTTTCCTTCAAAGCCACGGGCGTAAAAGCTCGTGGTTATTTTTATTATTTCACCCGGAGCAGTTTCCGGTATCTCTATTTCCGTTTCACTAGCACTAGGACGAACATCCGCAGCATTTACAAAGACAAGTCTTCTACTGTACCAACTTTGATGTCCAGAATTGTGAATCACCCATGTATGCTCAAAAGTTTCGTAACATTTGGCTTTGTGATTTCTACCTTTATCTTCAACCCAAACATCATCGCCATTATTCAAAGGCCCATAAAACATATTCGGCTCATCCTCAACTCCGAGCACTTGTCGTTGATATTCAGAGATTATGACATTATCAACATCATCATCGCCACGAACAATAAACATTTGAAATTGAACTGCTAATGCTCTTGCAAGATAGCGTTTGTTCACTTCATATGATGCGGGTACACCAAATGAATTCATGCAGTCTCTAACTTTATCCGAATCAAGGTTCGTTTCAATAAAGTTTCTAAGTTCATCAACCCTTGCCGGTTTTGGGAAACTCGCCTTCATTTCAGGGGTCAACACTCTGTCTTTTGCGTAATGACGCTCATTCTCTAAATATGATGTTGTTCTATGTGTTTTCGACTTTGGCAGTGTAAAGTAGCTACTTCCTCCGGCAATGAAAAAGTTGATGATAAAGACACCCTGGTTTTCTTGTTTTACAAGATATCTATACAGGTCTCTGAAAAATTCAAAACTCTTGATCGTGCTCACCTCACTTGTACCTAGCCTGTACCTACAGTACCTAATAAACACCATTTTGACCTATACGCCTGTACCTACTCGCCTTGGTATTCTTTACTTAGATGGACGAGGAAGACATGCTTACGGTTCTTATACAGATATTTCCACAAACATGGTACCACAATAGACTGCAAAAATCAATCATTTAAGGCAAAAAACACATGTAAACCATCGTAGACCGACTTTAAGCATTGACTAGCCTCTTCAATCAAACCCACCCAATAGGGCATCCCCTGATCACGGATGATTCCAGACCTATCGGGTGAGCAACTAAATAACTGCCACCAGCCACTGGAATAGCTGGTCGCCAATTCTGAAGCGGGAGTAATCCCATTCGGACGGTCGACCATTGCCTTTTTTGGCTGGTGCACGTCATGTGAGCTCTCGCTTCGGTTTCAAGCCGAAGGAGGGCTTACATTATGACAAAGAAAGACAAAAAAACATACCTCATCCCTATGGAGGTAACAAGAGAGACAATCGAAGCGTACGGTATCAAGAAGGAAGATGTGGTACCCGCAAAAATCGGGAATAAAATAGTATCAGCTATCATGATTCCTACAGATGACGAAGAACTTTATCTTACGTACATGCGTCCCATTTGGGCAGAAATGAAACGTGAAGAACGCAGCCGCCGTTGCATAGTTAGCGATGGCAAGGGAAAACTCAAGCGCTGCGAAATGGACTGTAAGGCCTGCAAGAAGATGAAGGATGGAGCTCCGCTTTCGCTTGAATCTTTCTTCGAGGAAACAGAGCTTGAATTCGAGGACCCAGCTGCTATACAGTGTGAAACAATCCTAACGGCTATGCTCTTTGAAGACCTTCTTGACAGTCTTCGCAACAAGGCTCCAGAGCTAGCACCAATCTTTGAAATGCTTTATGACGGAAAGTCACAGCGTACCATCGCAAACCTTATTAATAAGCCACAGTCATCGGTTAACGATATGATCAAGCGTATGAGAACAATTCTACAACAACATATTAGCCGAGATGATTTAGGAAGATAACATAAATAGGCAGTAGTTCTGTAATAGGGCTACTGCCTTTCACTATGTTCATTAAACAACAGTTCTCTAGTTTCAACCCTATGCCAAAACAGTAGTTCCCTTGTCTCGCGTGATAAAAAGCAGTTCTATAGCCTCAACCCAACAATAGTCTTAAACTGGAGCTACTTTTGAATGAGGAAAAAAATAAGGTTTCCATCAGTCGGTGATTGTTACCGAAAGTCTGGAAACCTTTGATTTCAAGCTATTTACAGCCTATTTAATTATCTTTGCGTGACATCAAGGCAACTGTCTCCACGTGCATCGTATGAGGAAACATATCCACCGGCTGTATCTCTACAGTCTTAAACCCACTCTGCTCTAGATAATTTAAATCCCTAGCCAAGGTGCTTGGGTTGCAAGATACATAGACCATTCTTTGGGGCTTCATTTGGATGATGGTGTCTAATAGCTTTTGGTCACAGCCCTTTCTTGGGGGATCTACGACCACCACATCTGCTTTTTTCCCTTGGGCGTAAAGCTCTGGAATAAGTTTTTCTGCTTGTCCTGCATGGAATTCTACATTTTCTATGTGATTGATCTGGGCATTTCTCTTGCCGTCTTCTATGGCTTCTTTTACGATTTCTACACCGATAACTTTCTTGGCTCTCTGGGCTAAAAAGAGGGATATGGTGCCAATGCCACAATAGGCGTCCATGACTGTCTCTTGGCCCTTTAAATTGGCATATTCCAATGCTTTTTCATAAAGCACTTTAGTTTGGATAGGATTTACTTGGAAAAAGGATAAAGGTGAGATTTCAAATTGAATATCTCCTATATCATCCGTGATATGTTTTTTGCCATAAAGAAGTTTGCTTTCCTTCCCCAAAACTACGTTGGTCCTTGCTTTATTGATGTTGATATAAATGCTCGCTATATTGGGAATCTCTTTTGTAAGTCTAGCGATTAGTTCCTGACTATGGGGCATTTCTTCACCATTGATTACCAATATCACCATAATTTCTCCTGTGGTAAATCCTACCCTAGTAACTAGATGTTTTAAGAGTCCTGTATGCTTTTCCTCATCATATACAGAGATATGGTATTGATCTATGAATTCTTTCATCATAGGTACTATCTGATCATTTACAGGATGTTGAATAAGGCAGGTATGATTGGGAATAATCCGATGACTCCTTTTGGCATAGAATCCTAAGACCGCTTTCCCATCTTCCATGCCTATAGGAAATTGGGCCTTGTTTCGATATCTCCAAGGATGCTCCATTCCTATAGTGGGATGAATAACAACATCCTTGATTTTCCCTATCCTTTCTATGTTATCCCTTACCAATTGGGTTTTATATTCCAATTGTTTTTGGTAGTCAATATGTTGTAATTGGCATCCACCACATCTATCCGCTGTGGGAGAAAGGGGTTCTATTCGATCAGGTGAAGCCTTTAGTATTTTTATGAGTTTACCAATGGCATAGCTATTTTTTATTTTTATTATTCTCGTTTCTATCTCATCCCCTGGTACGGCCCCATCTACGAATACAGTAAAATTATCTATTTTACCTACGCCTTCTCCACTATGTCCTAATCCTTGAATGTTTATTTCATAATGCTTATTTTTATCTACAGGTATTTCTCTTTTCATCAACCATTACTCCTCTTTCATTAGTATGTATTTCTTAATATACCTAATTTACGAATAATTAGCAAAGATTTGTCATGACCAACTTTTCTATTTTACGCACAAAAAAAGAGATACACCCTAAAAAGAATGTATCTGAAGCTAGAATCAGTTTGCCTTGATGCTCTAACATTTCAATTATTCCCATTTCATTCCATTGTATTCACTAAATCCTAAATTTATTCATTATTTTATTCTAGGGCGCTATGTAATACATCCCAAAGCTGGGGGAATTCTTTTTTTAGTCGTACAGGTTTTTTATCCTTATCCACGAAAGCATGGACGGTTTTTCCTCTGGCCAATAATTCTTCATCCTTTTCCCGAATAATTTCATAGTGGAAAATTAGTCGTACGCCCTTTAATTCATGCAAGTGGGTGCGTATAATTAGTTTATCATCATACAAAGCTGGTTTTTTATATTGGCATTGTACATCTATTACCGGTAGTATAACCCCTTGCTCTTCTAGGGATTTATAGTTTTGATTTAATCTCCTAAACCATTCCGTTCTGCCTACCTCAAACCAAATAAAGTAGTTGGCATGATAGACAATGCCCATTTGATCTGTTTCTGCATATCTTACCTGCACTGTAGTATCTTGCATAAGCATTTTGCCCACTCCTTTCATCTATATATTTTATAAGGTCTATCTTTTAAAAGCAAGGTGAATACTATATAATGGTATTAAAATGATTTAATATAAGGTGGGTGATTTTGATGAACGAAAAAGTATTAGTAGTAGATGATGAACAAGCCATTTGTGACCTCATTAAGCTGGATTTGGAATTTGAAGGCTATAATGTAGAAACTGCCTATGATGGTCGAGAAGCTTTGGAAAAAGTAGAATCCTTTCAGCCAGAGTTAATTATTTTAGATGTAATGCTTCCCTATATGAGCGGTTATGAATTATGTAGAAAAATCAATGACAAACATAATATTCCCATTATACTTTTAACAGCCAAAACAGATATTGTAGATAAGGTTTTAGGTCTTGAATTAGGTGCAGATGATTATATGACTAAACCCTTTGATAACCGGGAGTTACTAGCCAGGGTGAAGGCCTTAATTAGACGCTCTGCCCAAGCTATTCCTACATCCAGTGATACCATAGAAAATGGTGATTTAAGAATCATTCCCAAGGAAAGAAAGGTATCCATTGGGGAGGAGGAAATCCACTTAACTCCCAAGGAATATGATTTACTTTACCTTCTCGCTCAACATCCAGAGCAAGTTTTTCCTCGAGAAGCTCTTTTAGAGAGAATTTGGGGCTATGATTACTTTGGAGATACCCGTACTGTGGATATGCATGTACAAAGAATCAGAAAAAAAATCGGAGATCTTTCATCCAATCCCAAATATTTACAAACAGTATTTGGCGTAGGGTACAAAATGAGGAGAGTATGATGAATGAAGTTTACCATTCAAAATAAAATAATTTTAACAAATATCATCATTATTCTATTGGCCCTAGCCATTATTGGAACCATTGTTATCCAAGGTATGCTGTTTTATAATATTCAGCATACCGAAGGTTTGTTAGTGGAGAATAGCAATAATGCTAATTTATTTATTCAGCAATATATTCTTTCAAAACAGCGGGAAAATGATTCTGCTACAAAGACAAATATCCTGAAGGAGGATAGTGCCTTTTTGGTAGAAGAATTAGCTAAACAAAACAATACAAGAGTTCAGCTCTTTGATCAATTTGGAGGGCTTCTTTCTGATTCTGCAGTGTTAGAGGTACTCCCTTCGGCGGATATCCGTCAAGAAATCGAAATCGCCATAGAACAAGGCGAAAAAGCTTATATTGTGAAGAAGCTTAAAGAAGGTAGATTTATCTACTTTGCTTCTCCCATTGTAACGGATAATCAGCAAATAGGGATTATTTCATTTATCTATTCTTTAGAAAATGTAGACAACCTTATTCAAGAGAGTATTGTCTTATTTATTTGGGCTGCTCTTATGGGTCTTATTGTTATGTATTTTATTAGTTTTTATTTAACTAGGCGTATTTTAAAGCCTATATTTACTCTTAGGGATTCCTCAGAGCGGATTGCCCAAGGGAATTATCAATACCAAATCCAATATATTTCCCATGATGAAATCGGGGATTTGACTAGAAGTTTCAATCGCATGGTCTCTAATATTGGAGAAAAAATCCAGGAAATCAATTCTGAAAAATCCA
This sequence comes from Irregularibacter muris, assembly GCF_024622505.1. Taxonomy (NCBI): domain Bacteria; kingdom Bacillati; phylum Bacillota; class Clostridia; order Eubacteriales; family Eubacteriaceae; genus Irregularibacter; species Irregularibacter muris. The sequence continues at coordinate 105,745 of NZ_JANKAS010000007.1, read as the reverse complement.
AATTAGAATCGGTTATTTCTTCTATACAAGATGGTATTATTGCCATCGATGATGAAAATAATATACTTGCACTCAATGAACCAGCAAAACAAATATTTAATATGGAAAATGATGAGGAATTAGAGTGTATTCTATCCTTTGAATTTATGAAGGATTTATATGATAGCGTGCAGAAAGAACAAAGAGCAGTTACCCGGGAAATAAAACATAAAAATTTATATTTGCTCATTTATGCCAACTTAATACAAGTGGCAACCCATTCTATTGGATATATTTTTGTGATCAGAGACATTACGAAAATTAGAGAATTAGAAGAAAAACAAGGTCAATTTATCAGTAGTGTTTCCCACGAGCTTAGAACTCCTCTTACTACCATTATTGGCTATAGCGATCTTTTAAAACGTCGTGGGGCTGATAATCCTGAACTTTTAGATAAAAGCATGGATACTATAAATCAGGAGGGCAATCGTCTCCTCCGTTTGGTAGATGATTTATTGAATCTTTCTAAATTTGAAAATATGGAATTTGATTTAATCATGACCGAGGTGGATTTGGTTCAACTCATTGGAGATGTAGTAAACCAAATGAAGATGAAGGCAAAAAAATATAACAATGAAATCCAATTTACCCATTCCCCTCTCCCTAAAGTCAATGGGGATTATGATCGCTTGAAACAGGTTTTTATTAATATTATTGACAATGCTATAAAGTACTCCTTTGGGAGCAATATTATACAAGTATATACCGAGCAAGAAGATGGCTTTGCGATAATCTCCGTTAGGGACTATGGTCCTGGTATTCCAGAGGATTCTCTGGAGGAAATCTTTCAGCCTTTTTACAGGGTAGATAAAGTCAGATCACGGAATATGGGAGGCAGTGGTCTAGGTTTAGCTATTGTAAAGGAAATTGTTGTAAAACATGGGGGTACTATTCATGTAGAAAGTAAAGAAGATGAAGGCACTTTAATGATTGTTAAACTACCAACCTTATAAATTTACAAATTGATTACATTCTGTTAATCTTTCTCTGTAGTCTTTTGTTATAATGTCCTTGGGAAGGAGGAGAGAAAATGTGGAAAAGGTTACCTATTATTCTCCTAGTAATGGTTTTGCCCCTCTTATTCAGTGGTTGTAAATACTTATTCTTGCGAGAAGAACAACCCAAAACCCTAGAGGAAAAAAACAATAATGAACAAGATAAAACTTCACTAATGAAAATAAAGGATTTTGTAGATATTACCCAGGGCATTGTCTCTGATGTTTCACCCCATGGGAATGAAATCATTGCTTTAAAGCCACAGGACGACGCAAGTGTCAGCAGTCCTACAGATAATACTAGTATTAATAATCTTTTTATTTATGATATGCGAAGGAAAGAAGAAAAGACCATTCTTGCTTCCCAAACCAGTAAATCCCTTGGCCGCTTTGATCCAACTGGAAAAGGCATTTATTATTTAGAAAGTAAAGACCAATCATCCTATCAGTTATTTTGGGTAGATGATGAGGGAAACAAAAAGATTAAAATCTCTTCCTCAGAACATGAGGTAAACCCTAGGTTTTATATTACATCAGAAAACAATGTATTTTATGGCACCAAGGACGGAAAAATAGTTAAAGCTAATAAATTAGGAGTTTTATATTCTATAAATATTGGAGAAGAATATTCCATTGAACAAATCTATTATTCTGAGGAAAAAGATTTGGTTATTTTTTCAGCCTTTAAAAATGATGTACTAAGCATGTATTCTGTGCAACCTGACGGAAAAAATCCAACATTATTTATTGAAAATATCCTTGGCTCCTTTGACATCTCTAGAGATGGAACTCAGCTTATATATATGACCCCCATTCCGGATAGTAATAAGAGAAATTTATGGTTATTGACTCTGGATAGCACTGAAGAATCAAAGTTAATAGAAGGCTATCCTCAAAGCGCAAGCTTTTCCCCCAATGGGAAAAAGGTTTTATATACGGATAAGACAGATGTCAATAGTGATAGGCAAAATATCTGGATACTTAACCTTCATAATCTTGAGAGTAAACAGATTGCTTCTAATTTAAGGATTATCAGTAGGATACTCTGGCATCCTAGTAATGAGAGAATCCTCTTCTCTTCTTACCAGTTAAAGGATAGCCAGGTTCAATTTTTTATACATTCACTGGAATTTTAAAAACAACTAGAGTTGTCATTCTGATCAAGAGGGAAGAATCTGAGCAATTAAGAGATCTTAAAGATTCTTCCTTTTCCAATGACACAAAATAGGTTTTTCAATAACCGCATATAAAAAAGGATGAAATCCAAGTTTCATCCTTTTTTGTATTTAATCATTCTTTATTTTATAAAACCTTAGCGATACCTTGGTAGATCAATCCCCGTACACTATCTATCGTAACAATTTGACCATTTTCTAAAGAATCAATAGCCTTTTCTGCCCCCACTACCACGGGAATACCCATCTGCAGTGCTACAATAGCTCCTGAGGAAGTCAATCCTCCCTCTTCCAAGATCATCCCTGCAGCTTTTTTTACAGCGGGCATTGACTCTATGTCTATAGATACAGAGACCAATATTTCTCCCTCTTGGAAGTCTGCTATATCCTCTTCATTCCTTACGATTCTTATCTTGCCTGTTACAGAATCTTTCCCTATACCTGTTCCTTGAATCAATACTTCACCAATGGTATGTACCTTAATAAGATTGGTGGTCCCTTTTATGCCTAAGGGGATTCCCGCTGTAATAACAACTAAATCTCCCCATTGTACTAAACCTTCCTCTAAAGCCCTATGAACAGAATGATCAAAGAGTTCATCGGTACTGGTAAAGTCTTGAATTAAAACTGGATATACCCCCCATACCAAGGTCAATCGGCGGACTACTTTTGCATCTGGGGTAAAGGCTAAAATAGGAGATTCTGGTCTATATTTTGAGACCATTCTTGCCGTATGTCCAGAAGCCGTTGCTGTAATAATAGCTGATGCTCCCAGCTCCTGGGCTGTGGTACAGGTTGCATGACTGATAGAATCTGTAACAGATATTTCTGCTGGATCAAGGGTTTTTAGCATTTCCTTATAATTCAAGGAGTTTTCTGTTTTTCTAGCAATTCTATCCATAGTTCTTACCGCTTCCACAGGAAACTTTCCAGCAGCAGTTTCTCCTGATAACATAATAGCATCGGTTCCATCAAAAATAGCATTAGCGACGTCGGTAACCTCCGCTCTAGTAGGTCTTGGGTTTCTAATCATAGAATCTAACATCTGAGTTGCAGTAATGACTGGTTTACCGGCCTTATTACATTTTCTAATAATCATTTTCTGCACCAAGGGTACTTCCTCTGGTGGAATTTCTACCCCTAGATCTCCCCTAGCTACCATAATTCCATCAGAATACTCGATGATTTCATCTATGTTGTTCACACCTTCTCTATTTTCAATCTTAGAAATGATCTGGATATCCTCGGCATCATTTTCTTCCAATACCTTTCTGATTTCTAAAATATCCTGTGCCTTTCGTATAAAGGAGGCTGCAATAAAATCTATGTTTTCTCTAATCCCAAATTTGATATCTTGTGTATCTTTTTCAGTGATGGCTGGCAAATTAATATTTACATCGGGTAAATTAATGCTTTTGTTGTTTTTTAGGGGACCACCATTTTCTACGATACAGTGAATATCAGGCCCTACAATTTTTTCTACTGTTAATTGTACAAGTCCGTCATCAATCAGTACCTTATTGCCCTCTTTAATTTCCTGATGAAGATTGTCAAAGGTAACGGCTACACCGTCTTTATTTCCCTTTATATCTCTGGTGGTAAGGATAAACTTCTCTCCCTCTATTAGCTCTATTTCCCCTGTTTCAAATTGTTTAATCCTTACTTCTGGTCCCTTGGTGTCTAGTAAGATAGCTACAGGAGTATTTAACTCCTCTCTAACTTCCTTTATCAAATCGATTTTTCTTTTATGCTCTTCATGGCTCCCATGGGAAAAGTTTAATCTTGAAACATTCATTCCGCTTTTTACCAATCCCATTAAAACATCCTTTGATTCTGAAGCTGGCCCCAATGTACATACAATTTTTGTTCTTTTCATCTTTATTTCCCCCTATATGGATAGTATTTCTACAAGTTTATAAGACTTTTCATCAAATTGTTTTTTATATGATAGGGCGTCGTCTATGTCCAAGTCAATTAATTTATTGTTTTGAATACATACTGTCCGACTAGTCTTTCCCCCCATAAGTAATTCTATGGCCATAGAGGCCATTCGACTTGCCAATATACGATCAAAAGCTGTTGGGGAACCTCCTCTTTGGATATAACCCAATATGGTGGTTCTTGTTTCAATACCTGTTTTGATTTGAATTTGCTTACCTACTTCATAAGCTCCTCCTGCCCCTTCAGCCAATACGACAATGCTATGTAATTTTCCCCTATTTTTACCCTTTAATATTTCCTTACATATTTCATCAATATTAAGTTCTTTTTCTGGGACGATGACATAATCCGCCCCCCCAGCTAAACCAGCAAGCAAAGCAATATCCCCACTATTTCTTCCCATAACTTCTATGATATTGGTTCTCTCATGGGAGGTAGAAGTATCTCTAATTTTGGCGATTGCATCTAAGGCTGTATTCACAGCCGTATCAAATCCAATGGTAAAATCCGTACAGGCCACATCATTGTCTATGGTACCTGGGATACCAATGGTTTTTATTCCCTTTTCACTTAGTTTTTGGGCTCCCCTAAGAGATCCATCTCCGCCAATTACAACCAGTCCGTCAATCTTAAATACTTCTAAGATATTCATGGCCATATCCAGACCTTCTTCTGTCATAAATTCTTTACTGCGGGCAGTATGAAGGATGGTTCCCCCTCTATGAATAATATCAGCTACTGAGGATACATCCAATGGAATAATATCTCCATTGATCAATCCATTATACCCTCTTCTTATTCCCATCACTTCTATATCGTTATAAATGGCTGTACGAACAACTGAACGTATGGCAGCATTCATCCCTGGGGCATCACCTCCGCTAGTGAGTATGCCAATTCTTTTCACTCTTTATCCCCCCTTCTATTCATTGAGGATAGACAAAATTCCTATCCTCAAATTATAATTTTACAGATAATCATTTTCCACTAAAATACTATGGGCTTCTTCTACTTCTCCCCCTGGAACAAGTATTTCGTAATAACTGTTTTCATCTCTTTTACTTACAGGTGTGATTTTTACTAAGAAACCCTCTGCCATTAATTTATCTTGTATAATCTTTGCTTTTTTTTCATTAGGTACAATATGAATCACTGTCCACATTGGGGGTTCCTCCTTTAAGCTTTCCTATTTTCTTCATTGTATTAAATTTCCACTATCATTTCAACAACAAGTTCTATAATTAACAACCTTTTTGTATTAAAACCCTTTCTTGCTATTGCTATTGCAATTTTACCATGTTTTTCCCTAGTTTCTCTTCCAATAATTTAATCATCTCTTCCTGGGGTTTTACCCACAATTTTTCATTGGTTAGCGTCTTTTGTTTTGTGGATTCAAAATATACAATAACTGGGGTATTGCCCTCATACTTCATTAATATGGGCTTTATTTCAGAAAAAATAGAATGATCTAAGGAAGTAGGAATTTTTATATATAATTTTTGTGTTTTGATTTTCACTAAAGGGGTCACTTTTTCACAGATAATGACTGGCTCTTCATTTTCCTTTAGGTTTAGTCTTCCCTCAATAATCACTGCTTTATCTTCCTCAAGAAGATGATTAAATTTTCGATAGATCGTAGGGAATACAATCACTTCCATAGGACCATATAAATCCTCTAGGGTAATAAAAGCCATCATATGATTATTCTTAGTTATTTTTTGCTTTTTATGAGCAATTATACCTCCTACAATGACCTTTTGTTCATCCCTTAGGAAGTTCTCCTGTCCTTCTTCTTCATCACCATGGTACAACTGATCGCTGGTAATGGATACTTTTCTTTTGAGCAATTCCTCATACTCCGCTAGGGGATGACCGCTAATATAAAAGCCTACCATTTCTTTTTCCATTGAGAGCAATATTTTCTTATTATACTCTGGGATATTTGGCAATATATCTATTTGAAAACTTCTACTGTCTTCCTCTTGCACAACATCAAAGAGAGATACCTGCCCTTTTATATTTTTTCTTCTATCTTGCTGAATACCATCTAATACTTTTTCGTATATATCTATTAACTGTGAACGATAGACTCCCAAAGAGTCAAAGGCTCCACATTTAATCAGGCTTTCCACAGTTCTTTTATTCAAATCTTTAAAGTCCACTTTTTCACAAAAATCCATAAAGTCTGTGAAGTATCCTTTTTCTTCCCTAGCTGTAATAATGGCGTGAATGGCATTAATTCCAATATTTTTAACAGCAGCCAAGCCAAAACGTATTTTTTCACCAATTACAGTAAAGTTCACAAAACTTTCATTGACATCCGGTGGTAGTATAGGGATATTCTTTTGTTTGCAATTATGAATATATTGAGCTACTTTGTTGGTATTGCCCATAATACTCGTAAGTAAAGCAGCCATAAATTCTGTGGGATAATATCTTTTTAGCCAAGCCGTTTGATAGGCAATAACCGCATAAGCAGCAGCGTGAGATTTATTAAAGGCATATTTAGCAAAATCAATCATCTGATCAAAAATCTTATTGGCAATCTCAGCGGAAACGCCCCTTCTTATGGCTCCTTCTACAATAATATTTCCCTCTTCATCATCTTCTCCATAGATAAATATCTTTCTCTCTTTTTCCATCACATCCATTTTTTTCTTGGACATAGCTCTTCTCACCAAATCGCTTCGACCCATGGAATAGCCTGCTACATCTCGAACAATTTGCATAACCTGTTCTTGATATACCATGCAGCCATAGGTAACATCTAAAATAGACTCTAGAATTTCATGAAGATAGTGGATTTGTTCCGGGTTCTTTTTATTGGCGATATAAGCGGGAATTTGATCCATTGGACCAGGTCTGTATAGAGAAATCCCCGCAATAATATCCTCAAAGGAGTCGGGCTTTAACTCCTTCATAAATTGTTGCATCCCTCCACTTTCCAATTGGAAAACGCCTAGGGTATCTCCCTCACTGATAATTTTAAATACCTCTGGGTCATCAAAGGTTAATTCTTCTATTTTAATATCTACGTCCTTATTGTATTTGATATTGTCTATGGCATCCCGAATAACCGTCAGATTTCTAAGACCTAGAAAATCCATTTTCAAAAGTCCCAATTCTTCTAATAATCCCATGGTAAATTGGGTGGTAATGCTGTCATTGTGTTTGTATAGAGGAACATGTTCCACTAAGGGCTTATTGGATATGACTACACCCGCCGCATGGGTAGAAGCGTGCCGGGGAAGTCCTTCTACTGATCTTGCCATTTTAATAAGAAAATCCACTTCTTCATCTTCTTCACAAAGAGAGACCAACTCCCCGTTGATCTGTAAGGCCTTATCAATGGTAATGCCCAATTCCATAGGAATTTGTTTTGCTATGGTATCTACTTTTCCATAGGGTATATTAAGGGCCCGTCCCACATCTCTTATGGCCGCCCTTGCTGCCATGGTACCAAAGGTGATGATCTGTGCGACCCTATCTTCTCCATACTTTTCAATGACATAGTCAATGACTTCTCCCCGTCGTTCATAGCAAAAGTCTATATCAATATCCGGCATACTAATACGGTCAGGGTTTAAAAATCTTTCAAAAAGAAGATTGTATTTTAAAGGGTCAACGGTGGTGATATCTAAGGCATAGGATACCAAACTTCCGGCAGCACTTCCTCTACCTGGCCCTACCATAATTCCCTTATCCTTTGCATACTTAATAAAATCCCATACAATTAAAAAGTAATCCTCATAACCCATTTGATTGATAATGGAGAGTTCATAGTCTAAACGCTTCCGGGTTTCATCAGACACTATAGGGTATTTTCTTTCAATGCCTTCTACACATAGCCTCCTTAGATAGCAAGTGCTGTCTTCTCCTTCAGGTACATCATATTTTGGAAGGTGAATATGATTAAAGTCAAAATCCACATGGCATCTTTCAGCAATCTTTACTGTATTTTCCAAGGCCTCAGGAATATATCCAAATAGGTCTTCCATTTCCTCAGGGGACTTTAAATAAAATTCGTCCCCAGGAAACTTCATTCTATTTTCCTCTTGAACATTGGTACCCGTCTGAATACATAACAGTACATCATGGGCTATGGCATCTTCTCTATTGATGTAGTGAACATCATTGGTAGCCACCAAGGGGGCATCCAATTCTTTCGCTAAGGATATCAGGCTGCGATTTACTTGTATTTGTTCTTCTATATCATGATCCTGTAATTCGATATAAAAATTATTCTTGCCGAAAATATCTTGATATTGACCAATCAGTCTTTTGGCTAGTTCTTGGTTATTATTTAATAGGGCTTGGGGGATTTCTCCACCTATACAGGCACTTAAACAGATGATGCCCTCACTATGTTGTCTGAGAAACTCTGCATCCACCCTGGGTTTATAATAAAATCCATCGATAAACCCCTTGGATACAATGATTTTTAGATTATCATATCCCTTTTGATTCTCAGCCAGTAATAATAAGTGGCTATAGTTTTGGTCCTTCCCCGAATCTTTATCCTCTAGTCTTCTTGTCGCTATATATACTTCACATCCAATAATGGGTTTTATCCCTTGGGCCTTTGCTTCTTTATAAAAATCTACGATTCCATACATCACTCCATGGTCAGTAATAGCTATGCTATCCATTCCCAATTCCTTCACTCTACTAATGAGGTCTTTTATCCTACTGGACCCATCTAGCAAGCTATACTCGGTATGAACATGTAAGTGTACAAACTTTCCCATGGAAATTCCTCCTCTATTTAATCTAATCCTATTATATCATATTGGTATACCTCAATATAAGAAAAAGGATGGGTACTTCCCATCCCTATATTTATTTAGTGCTTACTTGTTCACAATCCTCACAGCTAACATCCCCTTAGCTACAATTTGTTCTCCATATTGTATGACCACCTCAATCTTGCAAAAGTTTCTTCCCAAGTCAATGATGATGGCTCTGACGTCTATAGGAAAATCAATTTGAATGGGGCGAATAAAATGAGATGTAAAATTATCCACGATCATTTCTACGGGTCTGTGCTTCTCCAAGGCAGCAGTACCTACCACTGTCATGAGCATATTTAGGGACCCCCAACTGGCTATACCCAGTTGGCTTAACATACGTGGGGTTACCTTGCCTGAATAGACCACTCCATCTTTTTCCTTCTTCACCTGGAAATTTTCTATCAGCAAATCCTCCATGGTTTCTCCTACCTGGGGTTGATTTTGCATATATTGAATGGCCTTCATGACATCTCTTCTAGTGATCAGCCCGATGAGGATTTTATTCTCCACTACAGGGATCATTTCAATGCCTTCCCAAATCATGCGATGGGCGGCGTATGCTACAGAGGTATTGGGGCTTACTGTTATCGGACTACGGGTCATTATTTTATGAATGGGTTGATCATCATTTAGGTGATCATCATCCGGTATAACCATATCCTTAGGAGTAATCATCCCGACTACCACACCCTGTTTGTCCAATACTGGAAAACGCTCATGACCTGTTTCGGCCATTAACTTTTTACAATCCCTTACCTTTTTATGACTTTCAATAAAAAAGGGATCTTCCACTAGAATATCCTCCACCAACAGGATATCTTTTTTTATTAGTCTTTCATATATGGCTTTATTCAACATGGTAGCCACAGTAAAACTATCATAGGTAGAGGAAATTATAGGTAGATTCTTCTTATTGGCAATTCTTTTAATCTCCTCATCACAGGTAAACCCTCCTGTGATTAAAATCGCACAATTTCTTTCTAAAGCTAGGCTATAGGTCTCTGCCCTATTCCCCACAATCAATAGATCCCCTTCTGAAAGGTATTGCGTCATAGCATCTAAGGTCATTGCTCCTATGGCAAATTTATTTAAGATTTTATTTAAACCATTCCACCCACTTATGACATTCCCTTCTACAATATTGACTACCTCCCCAAAGGTAAGCTGTTCTAAGTTCTTCTTTTCTACTTTTTCAATTCTTATGGTGCCTGTTCGGGGAATAGTGCTGACCAACTCCTGGTTTTCTGCTTCTTTAATGGCACGGTAAGCTGTTCCCTCACTAACATTTAGCTCTTGGGCTATTTTTCTCACTGAAATTTTAGCGCCCACCTCTAACTCTTTTATGTAGTGAAGAATTTTTTGGTGTTTATTCATTAGGTGCCTCTCCTCTTTTAATCTTTAGATCTTCAGCTAGCCTATCCAGCTTTCTTAGCCTGTGATTAATGCCGGATTTTCCCACTGGTGGATCTAGTTTTTCTCCCAATTCCTTTAAGCTGGCATCTTGATAATTTAATCTTAATTCTGCAACATCCCTAAGGTTTTGAGGTAATTTGTGAAAACCTATATTATCCCTTATATACTTTATATTCTCAATGTGCCGTAGGGCCGCATTAACCGTTTTACTTAAGTTTGCCGTCTCACAGTTCACTATTCTATTGACGTTATTGCGCATTTCCTTATAGATTCGTATGTTTTCCAAGTCCAGTAATGCCTTGTGGGCTTGCATAATATTCAGTAAGGTGACAATCTGATCCCCTTCTTTAATATATACCACATAGATGTTTTTTCTTTCCACTATTTTTGCTGTCAAACCAAAACCATTAATTAATTTACATAAATCCTCGCCATGTTTGAAGCTATAGGTGACAAATTCAAAATGATAGGTTTTTTCAGGATCAGAAATAGACCCACCGCCTAAAAAAGCTCCCCTAATATAGGCCTTTATGCAACAATCATTCTGAATTAAAAAAGAGGGGATGCCATAGTATATACTTTTGATTCCTTCCTGATTTGTTTGGATAATTCCTAACTTTTCTAATATTTCTCCTGCTCCTATTGGGGCAGAAACAACAATACTGTAGATATTATTCTTTTTTAATTGACGGTTCCTTCGTACTCTTACCTCAGTTTGGACATCAAAGCTGATTTTAAGCAGGGTAAATACTCTTCTGGCAATGGCTGCATTTTCCGTCGTAATGGTAAAACTAATATTGTGATTGCCATTAAAGGAAATGCTCCCGCTCATACGGATTAAGGCAGATAATTCTGCTAGACAGCAACAGGATTTTTCTATCTCTATCCTGGAAAGCTCGTTTTTTGTTCTGGCTGAAAATGACATTTAACCACCACCCTGATTTCTTTTCTATTATCTATTGTACCTGAAAACCAATCTGATTAGTAGTATCAGACGAAAACTGTACAGTAGAAATTAGAAAATGAAAAATTCCCACCCTCTTCCAGTCCATTAACATTTTTTGATTTTTATTCTATTTTAGGCACATAATTTGGATTATCGGTATATTATTATAGTAAATTATATTTTAAATAGTATAAATTAAAATCTTAATAAAAAATGCACCTTCCCTTGGTTACAGTCTTGGAGTTTTTTATCAAGAATCGGAGTTTTTCCTTATATTGAGTAAATATTTTAATATTTGATCATCTTTTAAAAATACTTTAAATATTCTGAAATGTCCCTTGACCTATATATCCTTTTATGATAGATTCATTATCAAATATAAAAATAACGTTGAAGGAAAGTTTTGTGGATGGATGATTGTAGAGAGCCAGTGGTAGGTGCAAACTGGTAGAGTCCACTTCAAAATAGCGCTCCGGAGTTGTTAAGCTGAACTTAGAGTAGGCTTAATCGGTTAAATACCGTTACCATTTGTAGATAGTACTTTACTATTTGCCGAGGTCACTATTGTGAGATAGTGATAAATACGGGTGGTAACACGGAAATAACCTTTCGTCCCAATATAATTATAGGGACGAGAGGTTTTTATTTTTTTATATAAAGGAGGCTAATGATTATGTTTAACGAATATCAACATTTGAGAATTCCCGGCCCCACACCTGTTTCTCCTGAGGTGCAACGGGAAATGAATCGTACTATTTTAGGACATCGCAGTGAAGGTTTTTCTCGTTTTTTTGCTGAAACCCTTCATAAGACAAAATATATTTTTCAGACCAAGCAAGATGTTTTTGCTGTAGCAGCCAGTGGAACTGGTGCTCTAGAAATGGCAGTTTCCAATGTAGTAGAGGCCGGGGATACTGTTCTTGTTGTTGTAACCGGCGTTTTTGGCGAAAGATTTGCTAAAATTGTAAAGGCCTATCAGGGTAATGCCATTATCCTAAAATTTGAATTAGGCAGGGCCGCTCAGCCGCAGAAAATCCAAGAGGTTCTTGAGAGTCATCCAGAAATTAAAGCAATCTTTGTAACCCATTGTGAAACCTCCACAGGAGTAGTCAATCCCATAAAAAAGATTGGCGATATGGCGAAGAAAAGCAATGCCCTATTAATTGTAGATAGTGTTTCAGCTTTAGTGGGAATGGATTTAAAAATGGATAATTGGGGAATAGATATTGCCGTCACTGCTGCCCATAAGGCTTTGGGATTGCCTCCAGGACTATCACTCATTGCCGTTAGTGAAAAAGCTTGGAAAAGGATAAGGCAGCATCATGGGCCACGTTTTTACTGGGACTTATTATCCTATAAAAAAAACATTGGCAAACAAACCACTCCCTTTACAGCACCGGTTTCTCTAATTTATGGGCTGTCAAAGTCAATAGATTTAATCCAGCAGGAGGGTCTTGAACAAGGTTTTCAAAGACACAACCTATTAAGGGATATGTTAAGAGCCGCCATTCCAGCATTAAACTTAGAACTCTTTGTTCCAAACGATGAAGAGGCTTCCTCCACGGTCACTTCTATTAAGGGTTCTACCCACCTTGATGTTGAGGAGCTAAGAAGGGTGTTGAGGGAAAATTATAAAATTGATGTAGCTGGTGGACAACAGAATTTAAAGGGCAAGATCTTTCGCATTGGTCATATGGGCTACATGCACCCTATGGATATGCTCACTACCATAGCTGGCTTGGAAATGGCTCTTAAACACCTATCCTACCCTATGGAATTAGGAATGGGTATAAGGGCAGCAGAGGAGGTATGGTTAAATGCAGAAAATATTGGTCAGTGATACTATTTCAGAAATAGGCCTGAAAAAATTATTAGAAGCTAAAGATATCCAAGTAGATATTAAACCTGATCTTCACACCGATGAATTAAAAAATATTATAGGACAATATCAGGGATTATTGGTGCGAAGTCAAACCAAGGTTACCAGAGATATCATAAAAGCCGCCAAAAATCTCTTGGTGATTGGGCGGGCAGGAGTGGGCATTGATAATATCGATATTAAAGCAGCCTCTGAACAAGGTATTGCTGTAATCAATGCCCCTGACGGAAATACCATCTCTACTGCTGAACTTAGCTTTGCTATGATCATGTCCATGGCCAGATGGATACCCCAATCCCATAGTGATTTAAAACAAGGGATATGGAATCGTAAAAAATATGTGGGAGTAGAACTAAATAATAAGGTATTAGGGATTATTGGTATGGGGCGTATTGGCTCTGAGGTAGCCAAGAGGGCAAAGGCTTTTCATATGCATATTCTTGCCTATGACCCTTATATTACTCAAGAAAGGGCTAAACAATTGGGGATTCACCTTGGAACAATAGATGAGATTTTTACCCAAGCTGATTTTATCACCATTCACACTCCCCTGACCAAGGATACTAAATATCTTATTGATGAAAAGGCCTTTTCTATGATGAAAAAGGGGGTTCGCCTTGCCAATTGTGCCCGGGGAGGGATTATTAAAGAAGAGGCTTTGATGAAGGCCTTAGATGAAGGCGTTGTTGAAGTAGCTGCCTTGGATGTCTATGAAAAGGAACCGCCCTTAGATAGTCCTCTTCTAAAACATCCTAAAGTTATAACCACTCCCCATTTAGGAGCCTCTACCCAAGAAGCTCAGCTAAATGTTGCTATAGATGTGGCTCAGGAAATATATCATTATTTAAAAAATTTACCCTTTAAAAATGCTGTGAATATGCCTGCCCTCTCTCCAGAAATCCTCCATCATATCAGGCCCTTTATTTCCTTAGCTGAAAAGTTAGGCGTCTTTATTTCTAGCATTATTTTAGGAGCTATCGAAAAAATAGAAATTCATTATTCTGGGAATATAGCCGATCAAGAGATTAATATTCTAACCCGTAATATTCTAAAGGGTATCCTTCGGCAACACTTAGGAGTTGCCGAAGTGAATGATGTCAATGCCCCCCTTCTGGCCAAAAAACGAGATATTGAGGTATTAGAAATTCGTTCTTCTAAAACCCATGGTTTTACTAATTTGATTACTGTAAAGTTAAAAACCAATATTGAGGAGAAATTTATTTCTGGTACTTTATTAAATGGATATGGTCCCAGATTTGTAAACTTTAATGGTTTTACCATCGATATTCTCCCAGAGGGACATTTAATCATTACCGACCATATTGATAAGCCTGGCATTGTAGGAAAGTTTGGAACAATACTCGGTAAGGCAAACATCAATATTGGCACCATGCAGGTAGGACGCAATCGGGCTGGGGGAAATGCCATTGCTTTTTTAGGAATTGATAGAGAGGTAGAAGCATCTATCATAGAACAACTAAATCAGGTGGAAAATGTAAATGATACCTTTTATGTAGAATTATAAATAAAAATAGGCTATATCCATAGCCTATTTTTATTTTATTGTATTCTTTTAGCCTAAGGGAACTATTTTTCTTTTTCGATTTTCAAAGGTGCTAATTTCTCCAATATCATATTGTTTTAAATAAGCAATGCCCTTATCATAATCTCTTCCCACATCCTCTGGCCGATGGGCATCAGAATTGATCATCATGGGAATACCATGAGACCTTAATTTCTCCATTAACAATCTTGAAGGATAGAGTTCTTGTACAGGCTTTCTAAGCCCTGCGGTACTCATTTCCACAGTAATACCACTATCTTTTATATGGGGAATGAGTTCATCATAAAGTTCCTCTAGTAAATCTTGATCTTTTTTTTCAGGCTGATGTCCAAGTACTTTTATTACATCAATATGCCCTACTATATCAAATTGTTGGGAGTCCAATAATTGCTTTATGATATAAAAATATTCCTCATAAACCTTCATGACATTCTTATTCTTCCAACCTTCTCTCCTCTCTATTATATCAAATCCCCAATCCCCTAACCAATGAACAGAACCAATGACATAATCCCAAGGATAGGGATTTAGAAACTCCTCGATTTCTTCCTCCTTGCCTGGTATAAAATCCATTTCTATACCTAACTTAACTGGCAATCCCTGTTTTTTCGCTTTTAAAATTAAATTCACATAATCCTCTATATCCTCTGTTTGTCTTTTTTCAATCCAAGAATTCCATAATATTTCTTTTGACTGCTTAAAGCGGTATCCGTGCTCAGAAAATCCCAAGTCGGTTACTCCCTGTTTTTGTGCTGCCTCTACATATTGTTTAAGCCACTGCATAGTATAGGGTCCTGTCTCCAAGTGAACATGATAATCAGTAATCATCAAAGCCCCCCTTTTTATTCTTGCTCTATGAATATGTTGAAAAATCTCATAAGGTACCTTTAGTTGGTATTTATATAAATTATATACATGATATAGTTTATCAATGAATATATCAATGAATAATTTTATATTTACAACTTACTTTTCCTAATTTTATTCTTTCATCCTTCAACTATCCCTTATCCTCTATATCTGTCTATTTTAAAAGTATTGATAAATGAAAATTAGGCTATATCCACAACTTTTTCTCTCTTCCATCTTATAATATTTAGTATTAATGATAGCATTATTAAACCAAGATATGCTATGCCCCTGGAATACTTAGGAAGACTAATATCTGCTAAACTATGTATAAGATGTATAATTAATACTTTTGAAGTAAAAAATACTAAGGGTATCTGGATTGCAATCATGGTTATGTAATTAGGTGCTAAACTAGATATAAAACTTACCGTCAAGGCAATAATAAATCCAAGTGCATATATTCCCATAACAGTCAAAATAATATATTGGGTAAAAGTAAGGTTATACCAAAATATGGTTTTACTAAAGATTGATATTATATTAGAATTTAAAAACATCCCTGTATGGTTTGTTGCATATAGTAGGAAGAACACTATTAGTTGCAATGTTATTATGATAAAGGATGCTATTATAGCTGCTACGGCCTTCTTTTTAAATAACCTCCTACCAATTTTAGATGTATATTGGATGTAATTTATATTATTAGTCTTATCTCTTAAATAGATTGGAGATAGCATAAATATAACACTTAAAAGAATGATCAGAGATACTTGTCTTATATAACTTCTATAGTTATCAAGGATTAAACCTGGAAATATTGAATTGATGATCCCTTCATTAACAACTTCATCAATTCTTTGTCTTTGCTGTTTATTACTTACTTTCGAAATCCCTTCGATGAATATTTCCTTTTCTTCATAATCTCTTATTAAATCTTCTCTAGCTTGTAATTCCCAAAAAGAATCTACATTTTCTTCAAACATGATATAGCTACTAAATTCACGAAAACTTTCTACAGCCAGATCCATAGAACGAAATTCTTCATAGGTACTTATACCCGTTTCTCTAGCTAATTTATTGTCTTGTAGATACTGATTTGCTCTTTCTATCTCTTTTTCATAAACTTTTTTGAAATGTATAAATTCTTCCTCATCTATGGACTCTCCATAATTCTCCAACATTTCTAAACTTATATTATAAGAATCTAAGGCGGGTCTACCATTTGGAAAGTGATCTATATAATAACTTGTATGTAAAAAATATAAGATCAAACTCATAAACATCACTATTATAATCATTTTAAGCCTAAAAACCTTTTTTATTTCATGTAAAACTATTTTCATAAATAGCCTCCTTAGTAAATGTCTTCTCTTTTAAATTTTCTAGCAGATAATCTCGCCGTGATAAATAGGAATAGAGACCATACTCCTACCGTAATAGTTTCATAATGCTTAAAGATTGAAAAGGGATCTGTACCTGTAAACCAAATGTGTGGATTAAGGACTAAATTAAATGGGGTGAACCCTAGTACAAATATTAAGTTATTGTCCTTTGGCATTATATTAGGCATGAGCAAGATTAATCCAAATAGGATTCCAAAGGCAAAAAATGAAATATAGCTGCTTTTTGTAAATATAGACAGTATAAATGTAATGCCTGTAAATAATATGCCACAAATGTAAGTCAAAATGATTGAACTTATTAAATACTGGAGAAAGGACATATTCCACCAGGAAATAAGGGGAAAGACACTTTCCCAGTTAAAGTAATTACTTATAGGGACATTCCAAAGTCCTGTATAACTAAATACTGAGAAATAACCTATTAAAGTAATCCCCATAATAAGTGTTGTGGCAATCATTCCACTGCTTATTGATACTAATAGTTTGTCCCAGATTATATTTCTCCCTCTCTTTGTACTATAGACTACAAGGGGGGTTTTGTTTTCAAATTCATAGTTCATTAGATAACCTGTTATGAGGACAACTATGATCATTATCTGGAAAATTATCATTTTAAATATATTCTCAAATAATAAGGAATGCATTCTATATATTGGTCCAATAAAAAACATATTTTTATGCTCACCATTTTCTAAGAGCTGGTTTAGTCTCTCTCCAAGTTTTAGATAATTACTTCTAACTGTTTCAGCAGCACTACCACTGAGACCATACATGGATATCTGTCCTTCTGCGAATTCCATCATATCAAGGGTTGCATATTTATCCTCCATATCTTCTATTAAACTAAGATACGTTTCTATAACCATTAACTGATTAACAAAATCTAACTCTTCATCTGTATAAACTTTATATAACCCATAGTTACTCTCCACTTCCTCTAGAAAACTTCCTACATTAACATAAGTTTTAGAGGTCTTAGTATATGTCATTTCATTCATCTTTTTAAGTTTATCTCCATAATAGTCTTGAAAGTTTCCCAGCATTTCATCGTTGATTTCATATCCTAGCTTATTAACAAGCTCATTTATGATTGGAAGTTCATCTCCTATATAATTATGTTGAAAGATTAACACAAAATTAAAAGTTATAAACAATACTATGAGTCCTATAATGACTGGGGAAGTAATCACTTTTTTAAATTCATGGACTCTTATATTCATTTATACATTATCCCCTTCTAATGTTCCATCATTATATATATACAAAAATACATCTTCAAGACTTGGGGATACTGATCTCCATGTGGAAATAGGAGCTTCTTTAGATATAAATCTTATTTTCATTTTTCCTTCCTCTTGCTTTTCAGATAAAGATTGATAGCGTCTTTTAAAACTTGAAGCATCCTGAAAATCAATTTCAGTTTCGTATATCATTCCTTCTATTATCTTACAGATATTTTTTATACTATCTTTATAAAGAATCCCCTTATCTTTAATCATTACAATTTCATTGGCTATGGACTCCACATCAGATACAATATGGGTTGATAGGATAACAATCCTCTCCCTAGACAGATCTGTTAGAAGATTTCTAAATCGTACCCTTTCCCTTGGATCTAACCCTGCTGTTGGTTCATCTAATATGAGAATTTTAGGATTATTTAACATAGCTTGAGCTATTCCCACTCGTTGAATCATCCCACCCGAGAATTTTTTCATCTTTTTATTTGTAACATCTTCCAAGGCTACAAGCCTTAAAAGTTTCTTCACTCTTTCCTTGGCCACTTTGTCTTCTATTCCCTTTATAGCTGCTATATATAGAAGGTATTGCTTTGGGCTATAATTTTTATAGTATCCAAATTCTTGAGGTAAATAGCCTAGTATATCTCGATAATTCTCTCCCATTTTGAAAATATCTTGACCATCATAAAGCACCTCACCTCCACTGGGATAAAGCAGTGTAGTTATTATCTTCATTAAGGTCGTCTTGCCTGCACCATTAGGGGCTAATAAACCATATACTCCATTTGTAAATTCAAGATTAATATTTTCAAGGGCAGAAAAATCCCCAAAGTTTTTACTAACATTGTATATTGTTAACATTTAAATCATTCCTCCTAAATCACTGGAAAATATAAGTTTCTTTAAATTTTTTATATAGGTGTAAATACAGCCGATTGCGACTACTAAATACACATATATTGGAATATGGCTAAGTAACATATTATAAAATTTCTTACTATAAATAATTAGTAGTAAATTAGCTAATATCCATCCTCCCACTATAAAGTATCTTATAATAGGGATATTTCGTTTCTGCATTCCATATAACAATATTGTAGAAAATGTAAATAGGGATGTTGTAGAAATCATTAAGGCAGTGAAAAAATCCATTTGTCGATAGATGATTGTTACAAAATAAATCATAAGTGTATTGGCTATAATACTCGTAATACTAAATATGAGCATCCTAAAGGCAGCTAATTGATATATATTGTACTTACAAGTCATTTCAAGATCATAAGTATCATTCAGCCTTGTATTCACAAAGGATACTAAGGCCATGGATAAATATAAAAGGGGAGAAATAATAAAGATAAAGGAATATATGCTTTCATCGGGTACTCCAGTCTCCATGGCTATCCCCATGGTTAAACGGACTAAAATAAATGCAACAATAAAAAATGTGAAGGCAATTTCCGTTGCATCGTGAAATATATACCTTAGTCCTATTCTTTGATACATATTCTTCACATAGCCATAAAAAGATTCCTTTGGCTTAATGCCTTTAGAAATAATTTTTTGAATCTGGGATTCTATTATCCTTTCATTGGGAAAATCTATTTTTAATCTATGCTTTGGCATATTTACCACTCCTTCAAGTCTTTCTTTATTCTTTTTACAGTAGAATAATATTTTGTTTTTACTGTAGACTCAGAAAGCCCAAGTATCTCCGATATTTCCTTAAAAGTGTAGTCTGCAAAAAGCTTTAGTCTTAAAATTCGCTGATTTGAAATATCCAATTTGTTTACTACTTCCATGATTTTTTCAACATCTTCCTTGTATTCCACCGATATCGTAAAATCTTCATTATCTTTAATGTCATAATCATTAATGGAAGTCTCTAGAGAATTGTATTTATAATGCTTTGATCGATAATAATCTACAATCCTATAGGTAGATATCCTGTATAGCCATGTTCTAAAAGAAGCCTTTTTCTCATCATAGTTACTGATAGATTGTAGTACCCTTATAAATATTTCTTGGGTTAGATCCATAGATAATTCCTTGTTTAAGGTTTGTCTGTATATATAAGCATATATTTCTTTATAATATTTAGTTATAAGCTTATTTGCTGCCATCTTATTTGATTCTAATCTAATCTGCTTTATCCATTGTAGCTCTTCATTCACATCTCATGCCTCACTTCCATAGGAAGAATTAAGAGTCCCTTCTTACCTGCACATATTTATATTCGTAATAGACTAACAAATAGTTTTACCTAATTAAAAACTTTAAAGACTTTTCAAATTTATGTTTCAATTATTAGCACTTTTATTTTGGGAAGGTATTTGCATTGTATGTATATGCCTATATGCATAATATTCTCCTATTAAACAGAAAATTTTAGGTCTATATACAAGAAGGCGGCTATCGCCACTCTAGTGATATAGGAAAATTTGGTCCCTTGCTAGCTAGACGAATTTTCCTACATCAAAATAAATGCATCAAGATTTTTATATCTTGATGCATTTATACGTTTAATTTCATTTATTTGTATATCTATTTAATCACAAATATACTTAATAATTAAGGTGTTTACCATGTACTAGACCAACGTAATATTAATATTTTTTGTACTGTATCTTACTGTCCACTTAACACAAATTTTCTGAGATTGTTTGAAAGGATACCCCTGTCCAGCAAAACCAAGATCAGTTATTCCTCTTATTATTTCCCCTTCTACACATTGTTTAAGCCACTGCACAGTATTGGGTCCTGTTTCTCTATGAATATTAAAAAAGAGATTGTGTTTACACAATCTCTTTCCATCTTAATCTTCCTTCTTCACAAATTCTCCTAAGGACGTTGCCAGTCCTGCCAATCCTTGAATTTCTGAGGGGATGATAATTTTTGTAGCCTTGCCGTCGGCTGCTTTAGCAAAGGCTTCTAAGCTTTTTAGAGAAATAACCTCTTGGGTAGGCGCAGCTTGATTTAGCATACGCAAGCCCTCTGCGGTAGCTTCTTGCACTTTTAAAATGGCTTCTGCTTGACCTTCTGCTTCTCGGATTTGTGCCTCTTTTTTGGCTTCCGCCCGAAGAATTGCTGCCTCTTTTTCAGCCTGGGCTTCTAAAATGGCAGATTCTTTTCTTCCTTCTGATACTAAAACAGCAGATTTTTTCTCTCCCTCTGCCCTAAGGATAGCTTCCCGTCTCTCTCGCTCTGCTTTCATTTGTCTTTCCATAGCATCTTGAATTTCAGCAGGGGGAATAATGTTTTTCAATTCTACTCGATTTACTTTGATCCCCCAGGGATCAGTTGCTTCATCTAGGATACTCCTCATTTGGGTATTGATGGTATCTCTAGAAGTAAGGGTTTCATCAAGCTCTAAATCTCCTATAATATTTCTTAGGGTAGTAGCTGTGAGATTTTCTATGGCTGAAATAGGATTTTCTACTCCATAGGTATAGGATTTAGAATCGGTAATCTGATAATATACCACGGTATCAATTTGCATAGTAACGTTATCCTTGGTAATTACAGGTTGAGGGGGAAAATCCACGACTCTTTCTTTTAGGGATACTCTATTGGCCACTCGATCAATTAAAGGCACCTTCACATGAAGCCCCACACTCCAGGTTCCTTGATAAGCTCCCAATCTTTCAATAACAAAGGCTGTAGCTTGGGGTACAATTCGAATATTGCTAATTACTAAACTAATAATTGCCACAATAATAATAAAACCTACTATAAATGATAACATTTTATCCTTCCTTTCTATTCTTGTAGGGTCTTTACAACCAATTTAACACCTTGTATATCCAATATTTCTACTTCTTCATCCTCTTCAAGGATACATCCATCTAGTGTCTTGGCAGACCAAACTTGTCCTGCCACCATGACTTTGCCCTTGCCTTCTACGGGATTTACCCTTTCAATCACTCTAGCCTTTTGTCCAACTAAACCATCCACATTGGTCCTGGTATGGCCAACCTTTAATATTTTCTGTACAACCGGTCTTGTAAAATATAAGGATATTCCCGATCCCAACAAAAACAGAAAAATTTGTATAGGTAAAGATGCTCCCAGCATGGATGCTAATAAGGCAATGAGAGCTCCCAGGGCAAACCAAATCGTGGTAAGACCTAAAGTCACAGCTTCTATAATGACAAACACGATCATAACCCCAATCCAAAATATTTCTTGGGAAATGCCTAATCCAAATATGTCTATCCCTCCCTTTTTTCATTTTTTCTATTCTCTATTATCATTAATCCCTATAACCATATTACCACTTTTATGCATGTCAGATCTAAAAATTTTCTAAATTTTATCAATAAAAATCAGTCCTAAATATCTAGGACTGGTTTCGTTTATTGTTTTTCTCTCTTAAATGGGATTTTATATAATTATAATCCAATAGTCTGGTTTTGTCCCATATTAGTTTTTCATCGGCTATTAATTGAAAAATAGTCTTTGCCACTTTATCTGTATCATGACGGAGATAATGTTTTTTAATCTCTACAAAATTATCAATAATATATTGATAGGTGGATTGACTTACCTCCTCCTCCTTTAGAGTTACAGGGGAAGAATCTTCCCTTTTATATTTCTCTATGAGGTAATCCGGTATTTCTCCATTATTGGCAATGACATAATCTATAATGGGTTTTTGGGTATTTCCTGCATGTTTTACTATGGCTTCAATATGTTCCCCTACGCTATAACCATCGGTTTCCCCCGACTGGGTCATAATATTTGAGACATAGATTTTAAGGGCCTTGGATTGGCTGATTTCATTGCCAATTCCATCCACCAATAGATTGGGAATAATGCTGGTATATAGGCTCCCTGGTCCCAAAATGATGGCATCTGCCTCTCTTATGGCTTTAAGACCGTATTGCAGAGGTTCTACCTTTGAGGGTTCAATAGATACTCTTTTAATTTTTTGTCCTTTTTCCTTAGCCACTATGGGGATTTGGGATTCACCCTTTACAATTTCCCCATTTTTTAATTCTGCATAGAGAATAATATCTTCTAATGTTACAGGCAATACTGTACCTTTTACCTTTAAAACATCACTGGTTTTTCTTACTGCCTCTTCAAAATTTCCAGTAATCTCGTTCATGGCTGCAATAAATAGATTTCCAAAGCTTTGCCCCTTTAAGCTTCCTTCTTTAAAACGGTACTGCAAAAGCTTTTCCATGGTGGGTTCGGTATCTGCCAGGGCCAATATACAACTTCTAATATCGCCAGGTGGCAGCATACCCAAGTCCTCCCGCAGCTTACCAGAGCTCCCGCCATCATCTGCTACAGTGACAATGGCCGTAATATTGGATGTATACTTTTTTAACCCCCGTAGTAATACAGATGAACCTGTACCTCCGCCTATTACCACTATTTTAGGACCTTTTATTTTAATTTTCTCCTTCAAAATATAGGGACTTAGACTCTTGGGAAAACTTTCTAATGCTTCATTTCCCTCCCCTAGACATGAAATCAAAGATATAAATCCTTGGCGCAAGGCAATAACCATGAGTACCATTCCCAAAAGAATAAACAGAAGAGGAAAAGTTCTTAGCTTTCCTAGGGGAAAACTTTTTAGGATATAAGCAATCCCTATACTGGTTGAAAAAACTCCCGCGATTCCCAGTAAAATCCATCTTTTAATTTTCATTCCTGGATCTAACCAATGCAGAGGATTCATTCTCTTAACGCCTCTCTATCCTTTTCAATATCTCTATGATTAATAACTACCCAATGCCCTTTCTGGGTCAGACTATGGTATAGGGAGTTAGCAATCGTCACTGAGCGGTGCTTCCCGCCGGTGCAACCAATACTAATCACCAGTTGGGATTTCCCCTCTTTTACATAATTGGGAATTAAAAAGTCTGCCATATCCTCTAACTTCTGTATAAAGGTCTTTGTATCTTCAAACTTTAATACATAGTTTTGCACTTGTTCATCCTTGCCTGTATGAGATCTTAAACTTTCAATATAAAAGGGATTCGGTAAAAACCGAACATCAAAAACAAGATCGCTGTCTAAGGGAATGCCATATTTAAAACCAAAGGATAAAATATTAATCAACATCCTATGATCATTTTGATGATCTTGGTAGATTTCTCTTATTTTTTCCTTTAATTCCTTAGGTTTCAGATCGGATGTGTTGATAATTTGATCGGCCATGGACTTTATCTGTCCTAATTTTTTCCGTTCTTCATTTATTCCTACAGAAACCAATCCCCTTGGTGCTAGAGGGTGATTTCTTCTTGTCTCTTTAAAGCGCTTAATCAATACCTCATCGGATGCCTCTAGAAATAGAATTTCATGGGAATAATCCCCTACCTCAAGGTCTTTTAAGACCTCTACTAGATCATCGAAAAATATTCCCCCTCTAATATCGATAACCAGGGCTACTTTTTCTATTTTACCTTGGGATTGAAAGCATAAATCAGCAAACTTTGGAATTAATTTAGGTGGTAGATTATCTACACAAAAATATCCTAAATCCTCAAAGGACTTCACCGCCTGGCTCTTACCAGCCCCAGATAAACCCGTTATAATCACAAATCTCATCTCTAGTCTCCTTTCTGAGCGTTTATAATATCCTTTGCCTCTAATCCTGCCTCTCGAGCAATATGAATTGCCCTTTCAAAATCTCCCACCCGTTCAGGGGTGTGTGCATCACTATTTATAACAAACATCGCATGATTGCCTTTAGCAATATGGATGTATTCTTTGGTCAAATATCCATGACTTGCGTTTATTTCCAACCAGGTACCCTTTTTAGCTGCTGCCCTTGATAGCTTGTCAGTATCAATGGGTATCTTAGCTCCAGGATGGGTAATGATCTGTATGGGATATCTCTCGATAGCTTTTATCGCTGCATGGGTATTGATCTCCCTTACTCTCTTTATCTTTGTCCTAGATATTTTTTCCCATCCATTTAAAATGGTTAAATAATACAAGTCCTTAAAGGATTTAGGTCTTACTCCATAATGAAAGCCTGCTAATAAAATATCAAATAAATCTAAATATTTCTCAGGCACATCAATGGTGCCATCTATCCCTACAATATTAGATTCTATTCCCATTAAAACTTCTATATCTTCTATTTTATCATTAATTTCATCTATTTCCTGTCTCATCTTCAAAAATTTTTTAATTTTTACTCCAAAACCAATATGATTTGGCCCATGGTCAGATATCACTACTTTTTTTAGACCCTTTTTTTTAGCTGCCAATACATTTTCTATAATGGTCCCTTTGCCATGGCTATACTTGGTATGGGTATGATAATCAGCTATGATCTTCATACATTTCCTCCTATCCACATCCCTTTGTTCTGCTTTTTCAACAAAAAAGCAACTTTAATAACAAGTTGCCCTTTTACTTTATTCTTCTCCTATTATTTTTACCTCTGTACATAAATCTACTCCAAATTTATCTTTAACTTTTCCTTGTATATGTCCAATGAGAGAAAGCACTTCTGCAGCAGATGCATCTCCCTTATTAATAACAAATCCTGAATGTAATTCAGACACCTGTGCTCTGCCCATGGAAAATCCCTTTAATCCCACGTCTTGCACCAGCTTTCCTGCATAATAACCTGTGGGTCTTTTAAAAGTGCTTCCTGCACTGGGCCATTCTAGAGGCTGTTTGGATTTTCTTCGATAGTCTAAATCGTCCATTTTAGCCTTAATGTCCTGATACTTGCCCTTTTTCAATTTCATGGTAGCTGTAAGTACGATTAAATCCATATTTTGTACCGCACTTTGACGATATCCTAGGGCCATTTCTTCCCCTTGCAATTCAAAAACATTGCCTTCTTTATCCATTACCTCTATTTTTTCAAGAACATCCTTCATTTCTCCATCATAGGCTCCAGCATTCATGGTCACAGCTCCTCCCAAAGTACCCGGAATGCCACTGGCAAACTCAAAGCCTGCTAATTCTTCTCTTAAAAGCATTTTGGCTAAACGGGATAATAATATGCCCGAGTGAGCTGTTACCTTTTCTCCCTGTATTTCCACATGACTAAAATTTTTAGCAATTTTTACTACAATACCTCTCATTCCTTTATCTCTGACCAATAAATTACTCCCATTACCCATAATAAAAAATGGTACTTTTTCTTCCTTACATAGCTGGACGATTTCTTTTATTTCCTCTACTCCTTGGGGAAGTATCAAAAAATCAGCTGGGCCTCCAATTTTAAAGGATGTATGTTTTTTCATAGGTTCATCCCTTAAAATCCTCTCTGGAGCTATTCTATCTAAAAGGAGCTTATAAACCCCATTTTTATCCATCTTATCCTCTCCTCAACAAATTGTTTCATAAGTACAATTATAGCTCTTTGTTGTTATTGTACCAAATTATACCCTGTGAAATTCATATCCTGAGTATACCTTTTTTGCTTTTTATAAATCAAGTAAAATGGGAACATAAGGAGCTATTTAAAACTCTCTACCTGATCTTGCAAATCTTTGAAGGATTCTGTAGGAGATTTTGTCCCCGTAAGTACGGCTTTTATACTTTCTATCATCTTATCTTCTATTTCTGACCACTGGGGGTGTAAGGGATAGCTTTGATACTCATATCCCCTATTGTACCATTCATTTATTAAAGAGTCTTCATCATATAGACCCTTCCCATTGTCATTGGTGGGAAAAGCTCCTAATGACTTTAAGGATTGTTGGGATTCCTCTTCTAAAAGAAAGGCTAAAAATTCCTCTAGGATTTCTTGCTTTGCAGGGTCTTCTTCTTGCTTTTTTACTATGGAATAGACTGATGTTTGATGACTATACCATATGGGAATATCCATATTGCCCACAGGAAAGGGCATTACCTGATAGGCAAAACCTTCACCATTTTTCTTTAGTCTTTCTAGCACATAAATAATATTGCTATCTGCCGCCAATACTGCGGTTTTCTGCTCTTCCAGAAAGTCCTTGTATACATCACCTTTGCTTCTTGCACCAAATTCCCCTTGGGTGTTGCCCTTAAGTTTTATATTCAATAATTTTTGAAGGCCTGAAATCATCTCAGGCTGGTAAAAGGCAAATCGTTGCTCCTCTTGTTGATAAACTGCACCACCATCAGATAAAAGGATAGGCATTAGGCTCCCTTCACCCTTCCCGAGATAGGCATCAAAGGAGAATACTTCTTCCTCTCCCTTGGCTTTTTCTATACTTTGTAAGAGATTAATAAACTCCTGATAATTCCAGGATTCTTTTTTAGGAGTTTTACAGCCAATCTTCTGCAGAAGATCTGTATTGAGTATAAGAACATTGCCCGTCATAGAAAAAGGCACCCCATATACTTTATTTTGGTAGGTTGCAACCTGTAAGGCTTCTTTTTTTACTCCATTAGTGACCCCTGGGTTCATCCATTGATCCAAGGGCTTTATGTGTTGCAATGGTATAGGATTTTGGTCAACAAAAAGGGGGAGTATATCTGGTCCTTCCCCTTCCTTTAGAGCCTTTAACACGGTCTCCTCTCTATTTTCATGGATGAGTTCTCTTAAGTCAATAAGAACATTGGGATGTTTTTTTTCAAAGGCATTAATTCTTCCCCTAATCCATCCAAAGCTACTTCCTGCAGCGGTGGGTCTAGGGATATCCCATAGGGTAATTACCCCTTTCCAATCTAGTTTATCTTCCTTTTTATTTCTATCTAAATCTTCCCGTTCCAAGGAAAATAAATAAAAAGGGGCTATAATTAAATATAAAAATATGATTATGCATAAAAAAAGAGTAAAAGGTCCTCTCTTTCTCATGAATACTCCTCCTTCTGACCTTTTACTCTATATCTATTCTCACATTTCTTTTACTATTCCTTACATATTCTACATATTCATATGGTCATGAATACGAATATCGTGAAAAGGCGTTCTCCCCTTATCTTTTAGATATTTTATAAGTTTTTCCACATGGGTATTCATGATCAATTCCTCTGGAAAATCTACTTCTTCCAATAATCTTCTTGCTTTAGTGAACTCTCCTGCATCTAAGGCATAATGGGCATCACTTCCTATCACGATAGGAATCTCCATTTCCTTACATTTTTGTGCAATATAATAGCAGTTTTTATAACTACCTTTTCTGGTAGCTACAAAAGAGCTGTTGTTTATTTCCAGTAGAGTATTGGTTTTCTTTGCGGTCTCTAAGATCTTGTCATAATCTACAGGAAATAGGGGATTCCCCGAATGGGCAATGATATCTACATCGGGGTTGTTCATAGCTCCCACTATGGCACTGGTATTTTTCTGGACAGTGCCTGGCTCAATACAGATGTCATGAAGACTGGCCAGGATAATATCCAATCTTTTTAAATAGGTTTCAGGCATATCAATATTTCCATCATAATCTATGATGTTGGCCTCCACACCCTTTAATATTTTTACTCCCTGTATTTCAGGGGGCACCACCTTTAGATTTCCAAAATAATAATAGTGGGGTGCACTGGGTAAAGCTGGACCGTGTTCGGTAATGGCTATGAGCTCCATACCATTTTGTTTTGCTCCCTCTACCATTTCTGTAAGGGTGCTATATGCATGCCCACTGACAATGGTATGACAATGGGTATCTAGTACAAATTTCATTTTTCCATCTCCTCTTCTTCTTGGGCAGCTTGATTAGTAGTAATCTGATATACCTTATCCACAAAGGCTTGAGCGGCATTGTAGCCCATTATTTTTTCTCTGTGATTTCGAGCCGCGGTTTCAATAATAATGGATAAATTACGACCGGGCATGACAGGGATAGTCACCTTAGGCACTGCTACATCCATGATGTCCATCATTTCATTTTCCAATCCCAAACGGTCATAATATTTCCCTTCCTGCCAATCCTCCAAATGAATGACCATATCAATTTCCATGGAATCTTTTATGGCCCCTACTCCATAGAGGGTTTTTACATCGATAATGCCCACACCCCTAATTTCTATAAAGTATTTTAATACTTCTGGGGCTTCTCCTATCAATTGATTGCCTGCAATTTGTTTGATTTGTACTAAATCATCGGCAATTAAACGATGGCCCCTTTTTACCAATTCTAGGGCAGTCTCACTTTTCCCTACTCCACTGGAACCGGTGATAAAGATTCCTATACCATAGACTTCTACCAAAACACCATGAAGCCTTACCTGAGGTGCTAGTTTTTCATCCAGATAATTAATGACATTATACATGACTTTCGTGGTATGGAGAGGTGTCCTTAAAACAGTGCGGTCGTATTTTTTTGCATATTCTATAATTTCAGGAAAAACTTCTAAATCCCATGCAATAATTAAACAGGGAAAATACCTTGAAAAGAAGTTTTCCAGTTTTACTCTTCGTTCTTCTGGAGACAAGGAAGATAAATAACTCCACTCTACCTTCCCTAGAATTTGTACCCGATCCTGATCGAAATATTCAAAATAGCCATATAATTGTAGTCCGGGACGGTTAATATCACTACTGCTAATGTCTAAAGCGAGATTGCTTCCTTGGTAAATAATTTCTAAATTCATTTCTGCACTCATCTCTTGTACTCTTAAGGCCGACATATTTATTCCCCCAAAACAAATTTTCTTAATACTTGTGCTACTCCATGTTCTCTATTGGATTTGCTAATATAATCTGCATGGACTTTTACCTCCGGATGGGCATTGGATACCGCCACTCCTAGCCCTGCATATTCAATCATGGAGATGTCATTATAGCTATCCCCAATGGCAATGACCCCTTGGGAAGATATACCCATGCTTTGGGCTAAGGCTGCTAAAGCATCTCCCTTGGAAACATCCTGATGGACAAATTCTAAAAAATAAGGCTTAGAAATATGAAAATTTACCTTACCTTTAAAATTTTCTTTCATATCTTGTTGTATTTTTTTTATTTCCTCGGGCTCATGGTATAAAAGAATTTTTGTTGCCCCCATTTTCGCTATAGATTCTAAATCTTCTTCCAAATGGGGTAGCATGGTAGAGGTTTTGTGATAGTTTTTTGTTCGTTCATTTAATTCATTAACATATAGTTTATTATCATGAAACACCAATATAGTGGCATTATTTTTTTTACCCTCTTTTATAATATTTATGCCGTCTTGGGCTTCAATGGCTTTATGATATAAAACTTCCATAGATTTTCCTTTGATCACTAATGCACCATTATAGGTAATAAAGGGGACATCTAGGCCTAATTCCTCCACAAAGGCAACACAGCCCTGTAGAGGTCTCCCTGTAGCTATGGTAAACACTCCCCCCTCTTTTACAACCTCTTCTATGGCTTTTTTATTTTCTTTACTGATGCGACGGTCGTCACCCAGTAGTGAATCATCTAAATCCGCTGCTACTAATTTGTAGTTCATCTTCTTCCTCCCTATCCTGTTTGTTGCTATTTTAATACAAACCTATATAGGGAAACAATTTAAAATCTTCATCAAAAATATACCTTTCTTTTATGATGAATCAGAGTTGTTTCCCTATAGATAAACAAGTTGAAATCTGAATAACAAGTCCATGTTTCTTTTATTTAGGTCCTGGTAAATCTACAATATGCTTATCTTTTATTGTCTATTTCTTATGTGAAGTATGAAAAAAATTATAAACTTCTTGAGCAGTAGCTTCATTCATGCCCGGTATAGATTTAAGTTCTTCTACCGTAGCCTTTTTTATGCCATTTATCCCTCCATAGTGTTTTAATAAAGCTTTTTTCCTCACAGCTCCCACCCCGGGGATTTCATCTAAAACCGAATATAGAGAAGTTTTCTTCCTCAAACTTTGATGGTAGGAGAGGGCAAATCTATGGGCTTCATCCTGTAGTCGGGTAATCATTTGAAATAAAGGGGATGATTTCTCTATATATACTTCCTCCCCCTGATAAATAAGTCCCCTGGTGCGATGCTTATCATCCTTCACCATACCGCAAACAGGGATTTGTATACCTAATTCTCCCAGAACCTTTTCCACTGATTGAGCGTGGCCTAATCCTCCATCAATCATGATAACATCGGGTAAACGGGAGAACTTTCCCTGTGCTGGGGAGATATTCTCTTTTTCTAATTCCTTTTTCTCCTTCATTCCTCGAGTTAATCTTCTTTGTACAATTTCCTGCATACTGGCGTAATCATTAGGGCCATGCACCCATTTTATTTTAAATCTCCTATAATCACTTTTCTTTGGTTTTCCACCCTCTATCACCACCATAGAGCCCACACTATCTGTACCTTGAATATTTGAAATGTCAAAGCCCTCAATTCTATGGGGCATTGTAGGGAGTTGAAGAATTTCTTGTAATTCCTTTAAAGCCTTTGTACCCTTTTCCTTTTCTCGTTTCATTTTATCACTAAATTGCTCTAAAGTAATGACCGCGTTTTTGCTCACCATATCTATTAGCTTTTTCTTTTCCCCTTTGTAAGGAACTCTTAAAACTACTTTACTTCCTTTTTTATCGCTTAACCATCGGTGAATAATTTGAGCCTCATCAATTTCTTCTTGTAATAAAATCTCCTTGGGAATAAAGGGAGTGCCTCCATAAAACTGCTTGACAAATTGGGTCATGATTTCTCCCCTTTCCATCTCCTCTACCCCATTGAGCATAAAATGCTCTCGACCAATAAGTTTCCCACCTCTTATGAAAAACACTTGCACACAGGCTTCATCAATCCCCCGGGCAAAGGCGATAACATCCTGATCCGATAGAGATGTGGAAACTATCTTTTGTTTTTCTGCGATTTGATGCAATCCCCTAATTTGATCCCTCAGTAAAGAGGCCTTTTCAAACTCCATGTTTTGTGCTGCCTCTAGCATTTCTGCTTCTAACTTTTCTATAAGTTTTTCCTGTTTTCCGTCTAGAATTTGAATGATTTCATCAATCATTTCCCGATACTCCCCTTGATGCACATCCCCTCTACAAGGCCCTATACATTGTCTGATATGGTAGTTGAGGCAAGGTCTTTCAGTCATACCCTCGGGGCCAATCTTTCTATTGCACACCCGGATAGGATAAGCTCTTTTTATAGCCTCTAGGGTTTGTTTTACTGCAAAAGAAGAAGTATATGGTCCAAAATATTTTGCCCCATCCTTTCTCACCTGTCGAGTAAGAATTACCCTTGGAAAGGGGTCTTGAAGGGTAACCTTAATATAGGGATAGGTTTTATCATCCTTTAATAATACATTATATCTTGGACGATGTTTTTTTATCAAATTGCATTCTAAAATCAATGCCTCCAATTCAGAATCTGTAACAATGTACTCAAAGTCAACAATCTGCTTTACCATGGATTTTACCTTTACTGAATGATTTTTAGAGGATTGAAAATATTGTCTTACTCTATTTTTTAAGGAAATTGCCTTTCCCACATAAATAATTTCATCCTGCTGATTTTTCATAATATATACGCCGGGCTTTTCCGGTAATTTTTTTAACTGTTCCTCAAGATTAAACAACTTTTCACCACCTAGTTCTTCTCTATTTTTTATGCTTTTTCTGCAACCTATGTCTGTCCCTATCTATAATCATTTTGTAATTTTCTTTTAAATTGTTATAATAGGGGAGATAATTCTTTTGAATAAATACAATAATAAAGTATATATATATAATGATAATATACCTTATTTATATTTTTATAGAAAGAGGAGATCTTTATGAAAGTTCAACGGAAAAACGACCATATTTTAATTGAAAACAATCACTTCGAAGTTCACATACAACCTAAAATCTTTGGAGGATATTATTTGAAAAAGTTTATAAAAAATTCTCCCTTTGAAATGATTGAAATGCGAGAAATTCGTGTGAATATTTCAGAGGATGAGGCCATTCATGCGGCTAAAGATCTTTTAAGCCAAGTATACCACTCAGCCAATGAATTTAAAAATATGGGAATTCTCCCTACCTAGATTTTACACCTTTATAAAAAAACAGTCCAAAAAAGGGACTGTTTTTTTATAAAGGTTAGGTATGAATTTTTTCTTTTTAATAATTATTTTTTCTATTTTCTAATATATACCATTCCTTCCATGATGCGCCTTGCTGTCCGCTGTACGGCAACACCTGGAAGTTCAATCTGTCCATCCTTTTCTTGGATATCTGGATACATAGTCATTACTCCACTGGGATGGCCAATTCTCACGGTTTTTTGACCTTCCTTAGGTTGACCTAATTCCTTATACAAAAGACTACCTTCTAGAAAAGCAGCGACACTGATGGAACTTGCTGATGTCAGTGGGCATGCTTTATGACACTTAAATACAGAAATTACCCGTGCACATAAATCCATTTGTTGTGCCTTAACCTCTTTATTCTCAATATCTGTATAAGTGACCGGTTTGGTAAATACACCCACTTTAGGAACTGCTGGACTATTCTCTGTGGCATCTTGAAGGTCCTTAGCAAATCCCATCATGCAAGCAGCTTCTCCCCTTATTTTTTCCAATAGTTCACATGCCCTTACATTGCTATTTATTTCCTCTGGTAATTCTATCCCTGTTAGTCCAACATCCTCTGCTCTGACTAATACCATAGGATTGGAAACATCTAGAATGGTTGCCTCAATCTTCCCCAATCCAGGAATTTCTAAGATATCTGTTGGATTTCCTGTTGGAAGTAATTTCCCAGTTTTTGCTCCGGCAGGATTTAGAAAATTCACCTTTAATTCTGAAGCAGTACCATCTACTCCTGCTATTTCACAATCTCCATCCAAAGCAAAAGTCCCCTTTGCACAGGGCACAGTAATATGAATCATTTTATCGGTATTCCGATTGAGCATCCGGACGGTTGTCATAGGTTCCTCTACTTCTACCAATCCTTCTTCTACGGCAAAGGGTCCCACTGCTGCTGTCATATTTCCACAATTGGATTTATAATCTACCTGGCTTTTTCCTACAATAACTTGACCTACTAAATATTCCACATCAACCTCGGGCTCATCACTCTTCCAAACGATAACAATTTTATTATTGGAAGAAACGGTTCCCCCCAGACCATCTATCTGCTTTGGATCAGGATCTCCCATTACTTGCAAAAAAATAGAATCCCATTCACTTCTATCCTCAGGCAGATCCTCCCTTAAAAACATGCAGCCTTTACTGGTCCCTCCACGCATAAATACGGTTTTGAATTTTCTCATATTTTATTTCCCTCCTAGTCCCATGAAAACTTTTATCCTGTATAAGTTTATTGTAATTTAGGATTTGCCCTATGACCAATGACAAAAAGGAATGGGACCATAACGGATAAGAATAATAGCCTCCTCATTGTTGTCGATGTATATTCATAGGAAATTAATCCATAGGGATAAGGAACAAAATGACTTTTATCCTTATTTTACTGAATAAATACAATAAAGAAACTCAATAAACTCGGAATGGTTTACTCGGTTTCTTTATACTGAACATGTTGCTATTGGTTTTCTCATCATTTTAGAACAATTTTTTTGTTTATATAGGCAATAAAATCCTTTAATCCCTCTGATCTTTTCTCAACATCTCTATAGACAAACCAAGTGTTTCGCTTTAATGGCGTACCATCGAGATTCTCCATAGGCGTTAATACCAAATTGTAGGGATTTTCATAGTTCTCTGGGAGAAAACAACATGTATATCCTAGCCCCTTAGAAACAAGTTGCCAAGCAACATCGACATAGCCTACACTCATCCCCGCAGGAACTAGAAGATTATAGTGCGTCTCCCACCAATTATTCAATAGTTCTTTAGAACGATCATTACTCTTATAATTAATTCTAGACATATGGGGTAAATCTTCTAATTGAATACATTCCTTTGTCAAAATATAGGCCTGATATTCATCAACCCTTCTCTGCAGTACCGCCCCTTTATAGTCTCCCTGTACAAATGCCACATCTACCTCTCCATCACAAGCCTTGCGAAAAAGAAGATTGCTCTGTTCATTGAGCACCTCAAAGCGGATATCGGAATGATCCTTGGAATATTCAAAAAGTATTTCTGGAAGCACGTACTTATTATAGGTATAGGAAGATCCAATGGTGATAATTTCTCTTTTATTTCCCTTCAATTGCCGAAGTTCCCTTCGGATTCCCTTCATAAAAACCAAATATTGCTGAGCCTTTTGGGCTAACACCTCTCCTTCCCTGGTAAACTCTACCCCTTTGGTCGTTCGATTTACAATCTTAATTTGAAATTCTTCTTCCATAGCCTGTAATCTTTTAGTTAAGGAAGGTTGGGTAATATATAGCCTGCTGGCAACCTTGGTCATATTAGGAGTTTTGTATAATTCATATAATATCTGCCAATCTGAATCTTTCATTTGTACCTCCTTAAGGCACACATCCCTGTGCTCATCTTAATTCAATACTAGCAAATTCAGAAATTTTATGCAAGTAACATACATACTCCCATAGAAGACTTTTACACAAGAAAAGGGTTACAGCCGCTCTAGTGCTCTAGGAAAGTTTAATCCCTGACTCACAAAACCAACTTTCCCAGAGTATGACAAAAGATAGGACAAGCTCCGTCCTATCTTTTTCTCTTCTATCTTAACTTAAGCCAATTGTGATTTTATATAGGCTAGTTGCCCGCCACAAAGTAAGATGTTTACTTCTGCATCAGATAAATCCAAAACTCCATTAAAGGAATTCCCCTTTGTTTGATTAAAGATTGTAACTTCCTTCTTTTTCAAACCTTCGATTAGATCCTTTATTTCAATCTCATCCCCTAAATCGATGTGTTCATAATCTGCTGGGTTTTCAAATAATATAGGAATGACTCCGTGATTGACGAGATTGTTTTTATGGATTCTTGCCATACTTTTTACTAAAACGGCTTTTACCCCTAAAAACATGGGGGTGATTGCCGCGTGCTCTCGACTGGAGCCTTGCCCATAGTTTTCCCCGCCAACGATAATGCTTGTCTTCATCTCCTTTGCCCTTTGAACAAACTGGGCATCATATCGAGAATAGGCGTATTCTGCAATAAGGGGAATATTCGAACGCATGGAGGAAAATTGGGCATTTGCTGGGGTAATATCATCTGTTGAAATATTATCTTCAGCCTTTAAACTTACCTTTGCCCGTAAAGTATGGGTGGGAGAATCATTTATAGGAAGAGGTTTAATATTAGGGCCTCGAATAATTTCCACATCCCTTCCATCCTCCAATGGTTTAATCATCATACTATCATCAATAACGTAGCTTAGGGGTTCTTTTACCCTAGCTAAAATGGAGACATCCTCCATGACATCCTTTGCTTCAGTCAACACCCCTGTAATCGCTGTTGCAGCTGCTACTTCTGGACTGACCAAATATAATTGTGCATCAGCCGTACCACTTCTTCCAGGAAAATTACGATTGGAAGTCCGTACAGATACTCCCTTTGTGGGAGGTGCCTGGCCAATTCCTGTGCATGCTCCGCATGCGATTTCAGTAATTCGTGCCCCCGCATCAATGAGATCTTCTATAATCCCTTCCCGAAGCAGCTGTTTAAATATCTGTCTAGTACTTACCGATAGGGTTAGCTGAACATCTTCATGGACCTTTTTCCCCTTTAATACCATAGCTGCTTTTTTAATGTCTGCATAGGAAGCATTGGTACAACTTCCAATATAGACTTGGTGCACCTTCACCTTTGGTGCCTCCGCGATAGTTTTCACTTGATCAGGTTGACTTGGGCAAGCTACCAAGGGCTGTAATTGGGATAGAT
This sequence comes from Irregularibacter muris, assembly GCF_024622505.1. NCBI lineage: Bacteria > Bacillati > Bacillota > Clostridia > Eubacteriales > Eubacteriaceae > Irregularibacter > Irregularibacter muris. The sequence continues at coordinate 68,865 of NZ_JANKAS010000007.1, read as the reverse complement.
CAATGGTTACTTCTTCATCATATTGTGCATCTTGATCTGGAAGTATTTCTACAAAATCCTTTTCCCTATTCTGGGCCTTGAAAAATCTCCTGACCACATCATCTGCTGGAAAGATAGAGGATGTAGCTCCCATTTCTGCCCCCATATTGGTAATAGTCAGTCTTTCTGGGACTTCTAGGCTCTGAGTCCCTTCTCCCACATATTCAAATACTTTACCTAAACCACCTTTTACTCCATATCTTCTAAGCATTTCTAGAATAACATCTTTAGCTGTTACCCCTGGATTTAATTTCCCAATAAGATTTACCTTTACAATAGAGGGCATTTGAAAGCGCATAGGAAGACCTGCCATAGCCCTAGCCACATCCATTCCACCTGCTCCAAAGGATAACATGCCGATGCTTCCTGCAGATGTAGTATGGCTATCCGAGCCCATAATGGTTTTCCCTGGAATACCAAACCTTGCACTGTGAACAGAATGACAGATCCCATTTCCTGGCCTAGAGAGATATAGGCCATATTTCTTTGCAATAGACTGTAGATAAATATGATCATCTGGGGTTTTATGATCCACATATAATAAATTATGATCTAAATAGCTTACACTACATTGGGTTCTCACCCGGGGAATTTCTAACTTTTCAAAGGCAAGATATGCCATAACCGCTGTAATATCGTGGGTTAGTGTCTGATCCATCTTTAAATAAATTTCTTCCCCGACCTTCATTTCTGATGCTTTCGTTAAATGAGCCAAGATTATTTTTTGGGTTAAATTGTTTTTCATTTTCTATCCCTTCCCTGGGGTAATATTTGATATAAGGTAATTTGTTGTGCTGGTTGAATTCCTTACACTCCCATGCGATTGTAGTTAATTAGACAACCACTGGATAAGATGCCCTTTTCATCCTGGGTCATTTCTCCCATATTTCCCAAGACTATCTTGTCTTTACCTAGAATTTCTATGGGGATGGGTTGTCCTGCCTGCTCAATGATTTGAGGAATATTGCGAATCAGTAAAACCTCACCTTCTTGAATTTCCTCAATATCCTCTAGGATAATGGGGAAGAGTCCCCAATTAATGAGATTAGAACGATATCGTTTAGTGGCAAATTCTCTGGCGATATTGGCAACTCCTCCAAGGATCTTCTGGCTGCTGGCAGCCTGTTCCCGGGAAGAACCGTCGCCAATCTGATTGCCCACTAAAACACTGCCAATCGTCATATCCTCTAGGCTACAACCAAGGTTTGTGCATACTTTTTCAAGGATATCTTTCCACTTTTCATCCTGAATGGGCTGCTTTTCCCGCCTGGATATTTCCTGCTGTAATACTGCCTTAGAACGGGGAACATAACCTGTATCTTTATTTCTCATGGTAAAGGTCGCCAACTTAGTAGGATTGGATCGATAGGCAACGGCGTCCCCTGAGGGAGACAAATCATCGGTTGTAACAGAATCTCTATAGACGCCTACCACTTTTAAAATTAAATGCTGATTAGGGGGATAAAAGTTTGGCCAATCTTCAATATTGGGTCCCTTTCTCACTTGAACATCCCTATCTGCCTTGTTGAAGTTATCATAGACTTGCCCCTTATAATAATTGGTATCATAATGATATTCATAATGAGAATATTCTATTTGCAAATCAGAGGCCGGAGTAATATATCCCTTATTTCCCACTGTGGCTGCAATAGAGCGAGCATCCATTAAAATGGCTGCTGCCATCTGCCCCTTTCCTGGTTTTGATCCTTCACGATTAGGATAATTTCTGGTCACATGGCGAATACTTAGTTGATTGTCGGCGGGTACATCTGTAACTCCAAAACATGGACCGCAGATGCAGGGACGTATGGTGGCCCCTGCTGAGATAAGTTCACTCATAATGCCCTGTCTAGCAAGCTCTGAAAAAATAGGCTGACTGGCAGGATTAATGCCCAATGCCGAGGCATCGCCCCCTAGAACAGTCCCCTTTAAAATATCTGCCATAGCAGCAATATTCTCAAACAAACCACCGCTACAGCCAGATACCAATGCCTGGTCCACATGTACCTTGCCCTGCTGTAGTTTTGACATCAGAGCAAAGGGGGGGTGATCTTCTCCCTTGATTTTTTGACCTGCCTCTTCTACTTCCTCTAAATATTTTTGAGGATTCTTATTAAATTCATGAATGGATAGGACATTACTTGGATGATAGGGTAATGCCATCATGCACTCTACTTTAGACAGATCTATTTCAATGAGTCCATCATAATAGGCATCTGCCTTTGGCTTCATTTCTCTATATTGATCTCCTCTACCATGAAGGGACAGATAATCCTGTACCTTTTCATCAGTACACCAAATGCTACTTAAGGCACCACTTTCTGTGGTCATGACATCAATGCCCATACGATATTCTACAGTGAGATTGGAAATCCCCTCTCCTACAAATTCTAATATCTTGTTTTTATTGAATCCATTTTTAAAGGTTGCTCCAATTAGGGTAAGAGCAACATCCATAGGTCCCACACCAGGTCTGGGCTTCCCTATTAATTTAACTGCAATTACTGGTGGTCTAGGAATATCATAGGTCTGGGAAAGAAGCTGCTTGACAATCTCTCCTCCTCCCTCGCCAATAGCAAGGGTTCCCAAAACTCCATAACGGGTATGACTATCCGATCCTAGTATCATTTTCCCGCACCCTGCCATCATTTCCCGCATATACTGGTGAAGAACTGCTTTATATGGAGGCAGAAAAATTCCTCCATATTTTTTCACATTGTCTAAACCAAATACATGGTCATCTTCATTGATTGTGCCTCCTACCGCACATAGGGTATTATGACAATTTGACAATACATAGGGAACGGGAAATTCTTTTATGCCGCTGGCACTAGCTGTCTGAAGTATACTTACATAGTTATTGTCAGGGGAAACCAATGCATCAAATTTTAGTTGAAGCTTTTCCATGCTCTTTCCCTGATTATGAGCCTTCATCACTTGATAAGCCATGGTGTGCTGTGCATATTCTCTTTTCCACTGCTCCCCGGGGTAGATGATTTTACCCTCGGGGGTAAGAAATATTCCTTTGTCTATTAAGCGAATCATAATACACCTCTATTTCAATCCTTGGATGGTTTCTAATAGATAATCTGTAAATTCCTCAGCGCTGGCATCTTCTTTAAGAGTGGTAATGATTACTTTTCTTTCTGTAACGGTGCAGATATCCAGGGCTTTGTCCAATAACTCCTTGCAATCTCCATAGCCTATATGAGCTAGCATCATACCGACTGCTCGAATAAGACTACAGGGATCTGCATAATCCCCTCTTCCATGTTCAATGAGGAATGGTGCTGTTCCATGTATAGCTTCAAACATGGCATATTTATTTCCGATATTCGACGAGGATGCTGTTCCAAGTCCTCCCTGGTGTTCGGCAGCAACATCGGTAACAATATCTCCATATAGATTTGGAAGAACAATTACTTCAATTCCTTTATTGAATTCTGGATCCAACATTTTTGCACACATAGCATCCACAAGGCGTTCTTGAATTTCGATTTCAGGATATTCTTCTCCAACTTTTCTGACAGCCTTGATAAAGTTTCCATCAGCAAGTTTTACAATATTGGCTTTTGTTACAATGGTCACATTCTTTTTCCCATTCTTACGGGCAAACTCAAAAGCAGCCCTTGCAATACGTTCACTTCCCTGCTTTGTCTGAACTTTGAAATCAATCGCCAAATCCTCATCTACCTGAATACCCTTGTTGCCCCAGATATATTCGCCTTCAATATTCTCCCTAAAGAATGTCCAGTCAATATTCTTATCGGAAATCTTGATAGGCCTTACGGCAGCAAATAATTCCAATCCTCGTCTTAGTAAGCTATTGGCACTTAGAAAATTTGGAAGACCTTCTCCCACCCTTGGCGTAACCATAGGGCCTTTTATAAGAACATCACAATCTTTAACTTCTTTAAATACATCCTCGGGTAGACTTTGCATCTTGGCTACACGATTTTCAATAGTCATTCCTTCAATTTCCCGTAGTTCAATTCTCCCACTTTGGACTTCTTCTTTTATCAGTTCTTGTAAAACACGAATAGCCTGTTTCATAATAATAGGTCCGATACCATCCCCCGGAAGAATACCCACGACAATTTTATCTAATTTTGAAAAATCAGTGACTTCATTATCTTCCTTCATTCTTTTAATTCTCTCAAATTCTGGTTGAATCAACTGGCTAAACTTTTCCTGAGCCTCTTTTATGCTTTCTATATTTTCCATGTTTTCTATGCCTCTTTTCTTATTTATTTTTATCAAAAATTACTCTTGGCATGACTACGCGGGTACGCTTCATCTCTTCCAGAGTCCACTTTTGGGCTTTAATTTTTCTTCTAGCTTTCTCCATGACTTCCTCTACCTTCTCAAGAGGAATAACACATACACCATTACGATCTCCCACAACGATATCTCCGGGATTGACTATGGCTCCTCCACAGCTCACCGAAACATTGATTTCTCCTACGCCACTTTTCCCTGCGGTTCCGGGGGTAATCCCCTTAGCATATATGGGAAATCCTATTTCCTCACATCCTTCAATATCCCGAAAAGCGCCATCTATTACAACGCCCTGGGCCTTTTGGAATTTTGCACAGAAGCTTCGATGATCTCCCCAATATGAACTCTTGCAATTCCCATGACCTGCTATAACAATAACTTCTCCTGGTTTTACCATCTCCAGTGCTTTGGTGACAATTGCCCCTTCTCCTATAGGTACTTTTACGGTAAGAGCTGGACCTATAATTTTCTGTTGAGTTACCATAGGTTTAATATCATTATCCATGATATTATAGATCCCCATTCCATCGCACAGTTCTGGAACCGAAAACTCTCTTAACTGCTCTAAAATTTTCTCCGGTATTTTTTCCATTGTTATACTCCTTCACTATACTACATCTCTAGAATAATCATATAATAGAGGCTTAATTTTGTATAATACCAAAAAAGAATGACGTCATAACTTTTGATTATAATAAAAAGTACCCTTTCATGAAAGGGTACTTTATTGAGAATGCTTTCTATAAGAATACATCATGACCTTTTAGTTTTTGTACAATACCTTTTTTAAAAACCTTCCTGTAAAGGAGTTTTCATTTTCAGCAACTTCCTCAGGAGTTCCCTGGGCTATAATGGTTCCCCCCCGATGTCCTCCTTCAGGACCTAAGTCTATGATATGATCCGCTCTCTTAATAACATCTAGGTTATGCTCTATAATGACAATGCTATTTCCCCCTTCTGCCAATCTATCTAATAAGCCTGTAAGCTTATGCACATCTGCAAAATGAAGACCGGTGGTGGGTTCATCTAGAATATATAAAGTCTTTCCTGTACTTCTCTTACTTAATTCTGTGGCCAATTTCACCCTTTGGGCTTCTCCCCCAGAAAGATCAGTTGAGGGCTGACCCAACTTTATATAGGACAATCCCACATCATATAGGGTTTGAATCTTTCTCTGAATGGAAGGAATATTTTCAAAAAATTCTAAGGCTTCCTCCACAGTCATGTTTAAGATATCTGCTATATTTTTCCCTTTGTATTTTACCTCTAGGGTCTCTCTATTGTATCTTTTTCCTTTACAAACTTCACAGGGGACATAAACATCCGCCAAAAACTGCATTTCTATCTTAATAATTCCATCCCCACTACAGGCTTCACAACGTCCTCCTTTAACATTAAAGCTAAAACGGCCTTTTTTATAGCCTCTAGTCTTGGCCTCAGGAGTCTGGGAAAAAACATCTCGAATGAGATCAAAGACTCCCGTATAAGTGGCCGGATTAGAACGAGGAGTTCGCCCAATAGGGGATTGATCAATATTAATGATTTTATCAATGTATTCCATTCCCTTTATTTTTTCGTGATCTCCTGGACGGGTTTTGGCACGGTTAAGACTTTGAGAAATTCCTCTATAGAGAATGTCATTGACCAACGTACTCTTTCCTGAACCAGATACTCCCGTCACACAGGTAAATACTCCCAAGGGGAATTTTATATCAATATTCTTTAAATTATTTTCCTTAGCACCCTTTATTTCAATGTTTTTTCCATTAGGTTTTCTTCTTTCCTGGGGTACAGGAATAAATTTTTCTCCACTTAAATATTGACCGGTGATGGAGTCTTTATTTTTCATAATATCCTGGGCTGTACCTTCCGCTATGACATAGCCTCCATGGGCTCCAGCTCCTGGCCCAATATCCACAATATGATCGGCTACAAACATGGTGTCTTCATCATGCTCTACTACAATTAAAGTATTTCCTAAGTCTGTAAGATTTCTTAAGGTAGTCAACAATCTTTCATTATCCCTTTGATGAAGTCCTATACTGGGCTCATCTAGAATATAGATTACACCCACCAACCCCGAACCTATTTGAGTCGCTAATCTAATTCTTTGGGCCTCTCCCCCTGATAGGGTTCCTGTAGCCCTAGAAAGGGTAAGATAATCTAAGCCTACATCTACCAAGAATTGTAGTCTAGCATGAATTTCTTTTAAAACCTGAGCAGCAATAATTTGTTGTTTCTCTGTAAGTTCTAAGGATTTAAAAAATTCTAAGGCCTCATGAATAGCATAATCGGTTACTTGGGCTATATTTTGACCATTTATGGTGACGGCAAGGCTTTCCTTTCTTAATCTTTTCCCCTTACAAGTAGCACAAGGATTCATTCCCATATATCTTTCAATATTCTCTCGCATAAAACTAGAATTTGTCTCTTTGTACCTACGTTCTAGATTATTGATAATGCCCTCATAGGAGATCATGTACTGTCCCCTGCGTCCTTCTTTTAAATAATCTACTGTTATTTTTTCTCCTTGGCTTCCATAGAGAATAATATCGACAATTTTATCCTCTAATTGTCCAATGGGAGTATCCAAGCGAAAACCATAATGCTTGGAGATAGCCTTTAAAAGACTATAATACCAAGAATCTTCCTTCAGGTGTTCCCAAGGGGCAAGTCCCCCCTCTGCAATACTTTTCGAAGGGTCAGGGATAATTAAGTTAGGATCGATATTCAATAAAGTTCCTAAACCATCACAGGTAGGGCATTTCCCAAAGGGACTATTAAAGGAGAAATTCCTAGGTGCTAATTCTTCTAAACCAATGCCACAATCAATACAGGCAAAATTTTGACTAAACATCAAAGTGTCTTGCCCTATGACATCTACCAATAATATTCCATGACTTAACTCCATTACGGTTTCTATGGAATCGGTAAGTCTTTTTTGAATGCCTTCCTTTATTTTTAACCTGTCCACCACAACTTCAATAGAGTGTTTTTTATTTTTCTCTAGAGATATCTCTTCTCCAAGATCTCTTATTTCTCCGTCTACCCTAACTCTTACAAATCCATCTTTTCTAATTTGATCCAAAAGCTTTATATGTTGACCCTTTCGTCCTGAAACTACAGGGGCGAGGATTTGAATACGACTTCCCTCTTCTAAATCCATGATTTGGTCCACCATTTGATCTATGGTTTGTTTAGTAATTTCTTTTCCACATTTCGGACAATGAGGAGTACCTATTCTTGCATATAAAAGTCTTAAATAATCATAGATCTCTGTTACGGTACCTACTGTGGAACGGGGGTTCTTACTGGTGGTTTTTTGGTCAATGGATATGGCAGGGGAAAGACCTTCTATATAATCTACATCTGGTTTATCCATTTGTCCTAAAAATTGTCTTGCATAGGCTGACAAAGACTCTACATATCTTCTTTGTCCTTCTGCATAAAGAGTATCAAAGGCCAAGGAGGACTTTCCCGACCCACTTAATCCAGTAAGGACGATAAACTTATCCCTAGGGATTTCTAAATGAATGTTCTTTAGGTTGTTTTCCTTAGCTCCATGTATAATAATTTTATCCTTTGCCATTTTTTCACTCCCACTATTTTAAAGATTAAATTCTTCCTTTAATTGCTGTATCTTATCCCTAAGTTCAGCCGCTCTTTCAAATTGTAAATCCTTTGCTGCCTCTTGCATCTCGGTTTCTAACTTAAATAATAATTCTATAATATCTGCTTTTTCTAACTTTTCTACAGGTTTGGTTATTCCGTATTTTTCAGCTTCCTCTGCCACTTTGGTCGCCTCAATGACATCATGAACTTTTTTACGTATGGTTTGGGGGGTTATGTTATGAAGTTCATTAAATTGCTGTTGAAGAGCCCTTCTTCTATTGGTTTCACTAATGGCTCTTTCCATGGAAGGCGTGATCTTATCAGCATACATGATGACATTGCCCTCCACGTTTCTCGCTGCCCGTCCAATGGTCTGTATAAGAGAAGTTTCTGAACGTAAAAATCCTTCCTTATCCGCATCTAGTATGGCTACCAATCCTACTTCGGGCAAGTCTAAGCCTTCCCTAAGTAAGTTAATCCCCACGAGTACGTCATAGACACCCAATCGTAAATCTCTTATGATCTCCATTCTTTCAATGGTTTTTACATCAGAATGAAGGTAACTAACCTTCACTTCCATTTCCTTTAAATAGTTGCTCAAATCCTCGGCCATCTTTTTGGTCAAAGTGGTGACTAAAACTCTTTGTCCTTTTTCAATCTTTTGATTGATTTCTCCCAATAAATCATCAATCTGCCCCTTAATGGGTCTTACTTGTATTTGTGGATCCACAAGACCTGTAGGACGAATAATTTGTTCTACCACTTGTTGACTATGCTCATTTTCATAGGGTCCAGGAGTGGCCGATACAAAAATCATTTGATGAATATGATCTTCATACTCTTCAAAGGTTAAGGGTCTATTGTCATAGGCAGAAGGAAGACGAAAACCATGGTCTATTAAGGTTGTTTTCCTGGAACGGTCTCCTGCGTACATTGCCCTTACCTGGGGTAAAGTAACATGGGATTCATCTACCATGATCAAAAAATCATCGGGAAAATAGTCAATCAAAGTAAAGGGTGGACTGCCCGATGGACGTCCACTAATGTGACGAGAGTAGTTTTCAATCCCATTACAATAGCCCATTTCTCTAAGCATTTCGATATCAAAATTAGTCCTTTGCATAATTCTTTGGGCTTCTAGTAATTTATCCTCTGTAATAAACCCTCTATGTCTTTCTTCTAACTCCTGTTCTATGCTTCCAATGGCTCTCTCCAACTTGTCCTGGGAGGTGGCATAGTGGGAAGCCGGGAAAATAGAAATATGGCTACGCACCCCTATGATTTCTCCCGTTAAGACATCTATTTCGGTAATTTTGTCTATTTCATCTCCAAAAAATTCTATTCTCACTGCTCTTTCAGAAGAAGAGGCTGGGAAGATTTCTAAAACATCTCCTCGCACTCTAAAGGTCCCCCGAACAAAGTTGATATCATTTCTTTGATATTGAATATCGATTAGCTTTCTAATGACATCGTCTCTATCCTTCTCCATGCCCGGGCGTAGGGAAATGACTAAATTTTCATAATCAATGGGGTCCCCCAGTCCATATATACAAGACACGCTGGCCACAATAATAACGTCTTTTCTTTCAAAAAGAGCCGCTGTGGCAGAGTGACGTAATTTATCTATTTCATCATTTATAGATGCATCTTTTTCTATATAGGTATCTGAATGGGGCACATAAGCCTCCGGTTGATAATAATCATAATAACTGACAAAATATTCTACAGCATTATTGGGAAAAAAGGCTTTGAATTCACTGGTCAATTGGGCGGCTAAGGTCTTATTATGTGCCATGACCAAAGTAGGCTTTTGCACCTTTTCAATTACCTTCGCCATGGTATAAGTCTTTCCTGATCCCGTAACCCCTAGTAAAGTCTGAAATTTCTTTCCTTCTATTATTCCTTTGCTTATGGCATCAATGGCCTTAGGCTGATCCCCCCTAGGCTCAAACTCTGATACTACTTCAAACTTACCCATTTTTTCACCACCTATTTATTTCTTTTCCTATTATAACATAGGGTATTTGGTTTACATAATGTATTTTATCAAAACATATGTTCGTTTAGATTATACTCTTTTCCAGAAAATCTGTCAATTTATATCCTTTTTCAACACAAACAGGGTATCTAGATTGATAGATACCCTGTTTGTGTTAAAATATTGCATTTTTAGTCTATGATTTAGTTTTTTTATTTGTTATTTATACTAATTATGAGACATTATTTCCGGTCATGATGGGACCCGTATAATATTATGTTTGTTGAAAAGAACACAGTAGTCAAAGTAATCAATGGTGTATATTCCCAAATTAGCGATGTAGAGAGTTTCTTTCTTTTTCTATATAATATAAAAAGAAGTATACAACGGACTTTCTATCCAACTAATCAAGAAAATATAGGTCTTTGTTATCATAGATAAGAAGGTGTTCTATCACGGGGTAAGATGCTGTTTCATAAGAAAACTATTCCCCATATACAACATATTGTAGCAAGAAACACAGATTTCCCGACAGTTTTTAACTAATCTTTTTTAATACTAGACGTTCTAATGTATCAGCTACTCCATCTTGATCATTGGTCTTCGGGGTAATATATTTTGCTACTCTTTTTACGATGTCACTACCGTTTGCCATAGCAATACCTAACCCTACATTTTCAATCAGCTCAGCGTCGTTTTCACTATCCCCAATAGCAATTACTTCTTTAGGCTGAATTTTATAGAACCTCATCAATCTTTCTATGGCCTTATACTTACTGGTATCAAAATGTACAATATCTACAAAGGATTCATGACTTCTCAGAACTGCAGCACAATCCTTCATTATTTCTCTGATTCTTTTTTCCTTTTCCCATTCTTCACTGTCAAGATAGAGAACAATTTTGGGTACTCCCTTTAAATCTGCAATGGAATTCATTTGAACAGGTCTTTCATCTCCATATTTAAGCACTGCCCCGGATAGTTTAGGTGCATAATCATAGTAAACATTTTCCTTAGAATAAACCAGAAATTCCACTTCTTCCTTCTTTAACCTTTTGACCACATTTCTATATACTTCATCCTCTAGGATGGAAATATCTTCTAAATAGCCTCCCAGAGAAAAAATGGTAGAACCATTGCCAGCAATATGAAAATCTTCTTCCAATTGAAGTTTTTTTATTATAGGCTTCATAGAGTAGTGCATTCGTCCACTGGCTAAAACAACTTTTATTCCCATTTTTACACATTTCTCAATAACCCATCTGTTTTTTTCTGAGAGACTAGAAGCAGAATTTAGCAGGGTACCATCCAAATCCAATACAACCATCTTGTACATGAGAACACGCTCCTTATCCTTTTATTCGTTAACCTATATACCCCACTTCACTATAGTTCCTCAGTGATAACCTTTTCAAGTTTTTTAGATATAGAAAATATCAATAGATTGTTGCATCCCCAAAGTCAATATCTCTTTACCCATCCCATGAATTGTTTTTGATTATTTTCTATTCTCAAAGGCTTTTCTGTTCTATATCTGCGGGATATATAATTCCTACCTGTTTTCTAGCGCTATCTAGAACCTCCATAACCTGAAGGGATAAATGTAGAGTGTTCATTTCTGATTCTATATTCCTATTTTTTATAGACTCTATAAATTGATAGGTCTCATAGTACAGGATATCTTGACTTTGCGAAATAGTTATATCTTCACGTTCTCCATTTCTATAATTAATTATTATCTTTTCTGGGGTATGAATTTTATCTATAATCATATTGCCCTTTTCCCCTTGGATTTCAGCTTCAATGGAAGAATCAGTTATTTTAGAGTGAATGATCACTCCATTCATATCATCATATTGTAATAGAAGATTCCCTTCTCCATCTACTCCCGACTTCAATATTGTTCCACTGGCTTTAATATCCTTTGGTATTCCAAATAGAGTAATAAGGGGATATATACAGTAGATTCCTATATCCATGAGGGAACCATTAGAGAATTTCTTATCAAAGGTATTCGGATTCTCACCTGCCTTATAGAGGTCATATCGTGAAGAATACTGACAATAGCTAGCAAAATACTTGTGAATTTTCCCTATTTTACACAAATTATCCTTTATGGCCTTAAAATTTGGCAGATAAATACTCTTCATGGCCTCCATTAAAACTACATTATTTTCCCTAGCCGTGTTTATCATTTCAGTAAGTTCTGTTGTATTAGAGGCAATGGGTTTTTCACAAAGTGTATGTATATTGTTTTTTAAAAATAATATAGCCTGTTTACTATGATAGGAATTAGGACTGGCTATATAAACGGCCTCTAATACATTGCTGGCGGCCATTTCTTCTAGATCTGTAAATACATGTTTTATCCCATACTTCCCTGCAAATTCACTAGCCCTTTTTTCCGTCCTAGAATAGACAGCATTTAACTGAAAATCTTTTACTAAGGATGCACATCGAATGAATTCCTCTGTTATCCAGCTTGTACCAATTACTCCAAATCGTATCATCTTTATTCCCCCCTTTTACTTTAAAAGAGGACGACTTTCATCATCCCCTACCTATCTTTTGCAATCCCATTTCCTTTAATTTTTTAATCCAGCCCTCCACTTCCTGCTCTTCTGGCATATAGGCTTCACTAGCAGCATAACCGTCTCCTATTTGTTCAACTTTGCTCTCCCCCAGATTGTGGTAGGGCAATATCTCTACCATAACAATATTCTCATGAGCCTTTGCCAATTGGTAAATGGATTCTAGATGTTCATGGGATAGATTATAATTGGGAATAATGGGACACCTTAGAATAATTTTTGCTCCTTTGTAAAGCAATAAATTAAGATTTTTATCAATTAAACCTCTATCTACCCCTGTTAATTTCCTATGCAATTCATTTCCAGTCACCTTATAATCAAATAAAAACAGATCAATATAGGGTTCTATTTTATCAAAATCCTCACTTTTACCAAAACCACTGGTTTCTATTGTCACATGAATTTCTCTTTTCTTAGCAGACTTTGCTAACGCAAAAGTAAAGTCAAATTGACTCATTGCTTCTCCGCCTGAAATAGTCAGCCCTCCATTAGAATTATCATAGTAATTTTTATCCTTTATTACTATAGATAATACTTCTTCTACATTCATTTCTTTACCATATATTGATAAAGCCTTCGCGGGGCATGCCTCAACACACTTTTCACAAAGCACACATTTTTCATAATCTATTTTGTGTCCTTTCTCTGTGACCTCATGTACATCATATTCACAAACCTCTTGACACCTTCCACATAGAATGCAATGTTTTTTTATAAAGGAAAGTTGTGGTTTCAATTTTTTTGATTCAGGATTATGGCACCATAAACAATCCAATGGACATCCTTTTAAAAATACAGTAGTTCTAATTCCCGGTCCATCATTGATACAAAATCTTTGAATATCAAATACTGTCCCTTTCATAGGATTCCTCCCTAATCATTTAAAGTCCGTGCCAATACCTCTTCTTGCACATCCCTATCAAGATTCACAAATCTAGCACTAAATCCCCCCACTCTGACCAATAGATTTGGGTATCTTTCTGGATGACGGTAAGCCTCTTCTAATTCTTCTCTTCCCACAACAGAAACCATTAGCTGAGGCCCTCCATTAGCAAAATAAGTTTTGAAAAGTGCTTTAATAACTTCCCGTTTATTATTAAACATCCCCTTACTAAATTTAATGTTCTGAACAGAGCCGGCATGGATATCTGCTCTTAATTTTGCTAGAGAATTTAGCATGGCAGTGGGTCCATTTTTATCTGCCCCACTTTGAGGATTGTTCCCATTGCTCATATACATTCCCGTTAACCTTCCATCTGCTGAAGCACTAGTTCCTCTACCCCACTCGGTATTTACTTGATTATTAATCATCACTACAAGATAAGAATCTAAACCTACCTTTTGAGCTGCATTACTAACACCACTACATACATATTCATGCAACTCTACTGCGATAGAGTCCACATAATCCTCATCATTTCCATATTTAGGAGCATCCAATAATTTATTTCGTAGATCCTCATATCCCTTGAAGTTATGGTTCATAGCTTTCAAAACCTCTTTCAAGGAATATTTCCTATCTTCAAAGACAACCTTTTTAATGGCACTGAGGGAGTCTGCGGCATTAATATTTCCATAGGTTTCATTGGTTCCTCCAAGGTATCTTACCCCTCCATCTAATAAAGATCTTCCTCTCCCTAAACAATCCTTTGTCAGCAAACTGGTAAATAGAAAGGAACACTCTTGATTCATCACTTTATAGGAAAATGCCTGTGATTGAGCTGTTCTATCAATATAATAATCTAACAGCCTTTTATATTGATGAAAAACATCTTCAAATGTTTCCATTTGGTCATAGGAAAGCAATTGAATTTCTCCGCTTTTATCTAAGCCATCCCATGGATCAATACCAGCATTTAGTGAAATGTTTAAAATTTTTAATAGGTTAAGACAGGTATTAGGTGTGCCTACACTCATACCAGATAGAACGAATTCTCCACATCCAAATGGCACATAGTGCTGAGCGGTTTTCTCATCTTTTTTCATAGATTTCATTACTGCAGGAATATTAATATCATCATTATAGAGTACAGGATAGGTTGTTCCCTCTCCTATAGAATCTAATGCCGCATTGTAGATTTTGTCATTCATTCCTTCATAAATTCTCAAGGTAAATTGGGGTTCTGTATCTTTATTTTCCTTTACGGCCTGTATAGCCAATTTACAAAAAATATCAGCTATCTCTGGATTTCTTCTCCCCCTTCCTCCAATGACTACCCGACCATTAACGGTTGTTTTTCTTGCCTCTATTAATTTGAATAAGGATTTGATCATTTCCTTAGCCTTATTTTCAGTAATTCTCCCGATTTCAAGATCTTTTACCAGAAGCTCCCCTAGATAATCATCCATTCGTCCATAATTTACTACCGAGGAAAGCAAACTATAGAGCCAGGAAAGTTGCACTCCCTCCATGAAAGTTTTTGGTTTATCTTTTTTTATATTATTTAAGGTCTCTATCACTATACCCATTTCTTGTCTTCTTTTATCATTCCTTTTTTGTTCTTCTGTTGCAAGGTGGATATGATAATCAATGGTTTTTATTAATAGGTTTAGTACTTCCTCAAAGGCATGATATAGAATAAGAGACTTTTCATCCTGAATTTTTGTTTTATAATGATTTATTTCTTTCCTTAATCCAGGAATTCCTAAATCTATCAATTTGTTATAATCTAAATACATCCCGCTTAGTCTGGCTGTAATGATTGCAGGATATCTGTTATCTACAAATTTTCCTAAGGTTGTTCCCGTAAGCGTTTCCTTAAAGAAAATACTTCTTGTATCATGTATTTCCCAATATTCACGTAATTTTTCTACCCTCTGCCTCTTGGCTTCATCTGTTAGAGAATCTTTAAATTGATCCAATTTATTGAAGTTACAATAATGTCCCACTCCGCCAATGGATGTTACACACCCAAAACCTATAGGCAAAGCATCTAATCGTCCAATAACAAGATCACTCTCCTCTATTTTTCGAAAAAGTCTTGGATAGAGAACATTTAAACATCTAATTTCTCTTACTTCCCTAGGCGCATCTAAATTTTCTCTATGGACATTTGTATATTGTTCCATAATTTCCAATTGCTCATCAATTGCTTTCTCACATTCTATTTTTATATTTACTTCAACTTGTTCTGCATACACATTCTCCTCCATATAATCCCTCCAATGAAAATTTCTTACTTGCATAGTAACATACTATATATAATTTGTAAATACAAATATATAGGTACAATATTAGAAGGATGTATTTCTATTATAAGTAAAGATAAAGTCTATATGATTGTGTAAAAAAATGAGCCATAAGCTCATTCTCCTTGGTTAGAATATCTCTACTACACAAATACTAAACTAGGGAAAATAAATCATGACTCAATTTAATATTACTGACATTTTTATTGTCTTGTATGACTTAGAATCGGAGGAAGAGATAGCTTTCATAATTAGTGTGTTGGCACTTTATGCCTGTGGAGTGTCCGTTATAGTATATATACTTTACACCAAATCACTTAAGTCATATAACTGAATTTTTATATTTCATCTTTTAAAAGTTCTTGTGTCATCTTAAAAATATCTCTTCCATCTTCATTGCTTGCCCAGAGTTCTTTTAATTTATCTAAAAGATCTCTCCTAGAGAGTGGGCTATCTTTCATTTTGTTTTCCGTAAAAATAAGTTCTTTTAAGAAGGCTACTCCCTCTTCAATCTCAATTCCATTGTTTTTTGCTTGGATCAAGGGGGATAAAAAACGTTCTTCTAAAGATAATTTGGGGATAATATTTCGTGCAACAGTGTGTAAATCCCGTAAGATATTATTATTTGTAAGCCGATTACGATAACAATTTGCCCATTTATCTAATTCATCCTCATCAATTTTATATACATTCCTTAATAACGTCTTTAATAAAGTAATAAATGGCTTAACAATATCATTAATTTCATTACTTTTAGCAGCATCATGTAAATATTTTATGCCTTTGGATAAAGCAAAGAAACTAATTGCATCAGCATATGAATTCATTAAAAAACGTTTTCTTGCAAAATGAATATCAATATCTGAAACCGATGTTATATATTTAATTCCGGTGTTAGGTAATTGTTTTGCATCAACACTACATTCATAAAACATTTCACTTTTAATAAGATTTAAGTCATCTGTTGCTGAACAAATTCGATCAACAATAGTATCTGGAATACAAATTTGTGAAATTCGTGTTTTTTGCTCCATGGTAAGATCTTGTTTTAGAAGTAGTTCCTGAAAATATGAACTTACATGCTCTATATTTTCACAGCAAATCACTTTCTTATTGCTTATATCTTCATCTTTCCAGGCTTTTACTAATATTTTAGCTACATGCTTTAAATTTTCTCTACGTACTGACGTAGTTACAGTATCTACTTCTTGCAGAAGTGAAATTAATCGCTCTTCCTGTGAGGTACAAGATAAGACGTTTTGGACAAATATTTTTCGGTAACGATTTTTTTTCGCATCTGTAATGTCGAGAGTATAAGACATGTTTTCTTTGATGTTATGAAGAAGTGCTTCATTGGTATCCGCTAAAATAACCTCATATCCGCTTCCTACTATTAGTGGTATGACTAACCCTCTCCCTAATGCACCCCCACCAAAATGAATGATTGTATTGCTCATAAACTTGCTCCTTTCTAAGGACAAAATCCCTTCCAGATATCTCTAAATAATTGTGGCTGAGTTACAAATGAAAAAAGGTTATGGTTCTTCTCATATTGGGTATAGATTGGAATTCCTTGTTTTAGCTTAAACTCTGGATAATCTCTAGCTTCCTTAATTTCTAGAATAGTATCTGTGTATTTTGAATTTTGTTCAAATAGAATTTTTTCATTTCTTACCTTGGGATAAAATGCTATTCCATTATGTGCACGGATGTCCTTATATTCAAATCCATAGTCTCGGATGCACCATGCCCCAAACAACATTGGCTCATCTATAGAATCATTAATGGTACAATGGGCCCAACCAGGTGGCACAATTACAATTTGACCAGCTTGTGCATGTACTGCAAAGCATCTACCTGGATTATCTGTTGCATACTCTTGCATATAGATACAAGCCTCTCCAGACCATATCTCATATACTTCAGGAGTGGAACAATTACATGATTTAGAAATTGCATGAACATGTCCCTGACTTCGAATTGGTTCATCTCCTATTGTTCCACCTTGAAAAATCATTGCACCATATAACAAATTACGGTTTATTAGGTCTTCTCTATTCTCTTCTTTTCCAACATCCATCGCTACAGCATAAATAATCTCAGGTCCAGAAACATTTGGGTCGCTCAAACTCTCTCGAATATCATTAAGCTTTCTTTTTTCTGTTTTGGGTCCAAAAACACCATCTCCATAAATAAATTCTAGATTATCTAGATCTACTTGTATATTAAATCCTGTTTTCAAGTTTTCAACCTCCTTATTAGACTCTCACACGTGCCTGAATGACAGCTACTTTTTTCCCTAGAGATTTTCCATAAGGTGCTATTCCATATGCCTTTACACTTTCAGGGATAATAAAAGTTTCGGCATAATGAACAACAAATGGTTCAAAGTCTTCATTAGAAGATGTAATAATTGCTTCTTCACCCTCAACTAAATTCAACATATTGACCGATTCATGACAATTTATACATATTCTTTTATCAAACCAATACCTTCTTGTCTCGATAAACTCTAATTCATGAAGACCTGTTTTTTCAACCTTTTTATCCTCGTCCTCTTCCACAATGTCT
Source organism: Irregularibacter muris (assembly GCF_024622505.1). Taxonomy (NCBI): domain Bacteria; kingdom Bacillati; phylum Bacillota; class Clostridia; order Eubacteriales; family Eubacteriaceae; genus Irregularibacter; species Irregularibacter muris. The sequence goes on along the minus strand of NZ_JANKAS010000007.1, from coordinate 50,607 downwards.
ACACGATTTAAAAGATTTTGTTTTACCCACTTCTCTGTACGATCAAATTGAATAGCCTTAGCCCCATGATTAATATTAATAGGTCTAGGCTTTCCATCCAAACCCACTCTTCCCCAGTCCCATAATTTCATTGTGAAAATATAGGGAGTAGCTGAAATTTCAAGTACCATAGCATTTTTACCTGAACAATGAATAGTTCCTGCAGGAATTAAAACATGGTCATGTTTCTTAATAGGAAATTTGTTGATATATTTTGTATCATCAAACTCCCCATTTTTCTGTGCTTCTTCCAGTGCAGGAATAAGCATTTCTTCTTTAATCCCCTCTTTTACACCTAGATATACACAAGCATCTTCTTTAGCGTCTAAAATATAATAACTTTCATCCTGGGTATAGTGCATTCCAAAATTATCTTGAATATATTCTGTAAGAGGATGTACCTGAAGACTTAGGTTCCCACCACCCATTGTGTCTAAAAAATCAAATCGGATAGGAAACTCTGTCCCAAAGCGCGCATGCACTTTTGCCCCAAGCAATAAGTCAGGTTCCCTTAATACAATATTAATACAAGGAATCTCCACTGTTACTTCATTAAATTTTAAATGTACCGCATTTTCTTCAGGAATTCCATCAAAGCACCAAGCAAGGTTGTTTTTGTCACGTTCTAAGTCACATACTTCTTCCATCCATCTACCGCCCCAAATACCTTCTTCAAAATAGGGTACCAATCGAAAGGGTTGTTTTGCTATTTGTTTAATGCCCTCCTGTAGTGCCATTCCAGTAATCATATTAGGACGATTATCTTTATTGGTGTCAATCAAATAATCAATATCTTCAAACATATCCATCTTGTGTCGATCAAATACTCTCCACTCAATGAAATATGCACGCTTATATTTTCTTAAATAGTCTTCTTCAAAATTTCTTACACCCCAATTATCCAGTTCATTCGTTTGATAACGTAATTCAATCTCCCTCCGTGACAAATCCCCATAAATTAAAATGTCTCCTCTAGTAACTAGTGATGCCCCCACGCCATATACTAAAACCAACTTGCCTTCTGCATTTTTAACTCTATTCTTTAATAACTCTAATTTTTCTAAATTAAAGAACTCCGATAGCTTATGGACAGATAGAACTCCAAATACTCTATCATCGGTTATATTTCTTTTTAATTTTGGATATAAAATGTTTTCTGGTAGCTTTGCATCCTCGCAGAAAATAATTTCATCCGGATTTAGTTGTTGTATCAAATTCTCCTCTATTTCAGCTTTTCGAACACCATGATAATAATCAATAACCATAACAACTTTATCTTTATTTTCTGCTTTGATTTGCTTTTTAAGTTCCATAACAATATTTGAATATCCATTAAATGCCTCATCATCATACCCATGAATTCTTGTATATGGAAATTTTTCATAGTTTGATTCTCTATTCTTGAAATACATGTAATCCTTCCTTTCTTTGTATTAATATTACTTCATCTCAAAAATGCAGGGATGAAACCCTAAGAATCCATCCCCTATACTTTATTTTATTTATCCATTATAATTGAAACTTTCATGCATCTTGGACTCTGAGCTATCTCAAAGGCTTTTTGTACATCACTCAGATGAAAATTATGCGTAATAATTTTAGCAATATTGTAGTCATCATTTTTTAATAGTGAAATTAATTTTGGATATGTGTTTGCATAGCGATAGCTCCCAATTATACATAGCCCCTTATATACGATTTGTTTAAAAGTCTGCTGTAATCGTTGATCTGTTACCCCCACCTGTACCAAAGTACCTCCATAACGCAAGTAATTCATAAAGGTGTTAACAACCTTTGTATTGCCTGTTGTATCAATTAGCGCATCCAAATCCAGAATATCTGAATTTTTGTATTCTCCTTGAATAAGAAATTGCTCCTTTTTTAATCCGAGTCTCTCTCCAAGTCTTTTCTTATCATTATGAAGATCTATTAAGCAAACCTTTTTTTGAGGATACATAATAGATATTAGTTTCCCAACAAGCATTCCAATAGAACCTGCGCCTATTATGGCAATGTTTGAACAGTTTTCTAATGGGAGCTTCTCCATGGCTGAATAAGCCACAGATAAAGGTTCTAAAAGAGCTCCCATCTTAAAGCTTAAATTATCTGGCAATTTAAACACAACTTTTGCTGGCCATGAAACATATTCTCTTAATGCTCCTGTTATTCCTTTACTGGCCATGAACGTCAACTTTTCACAAAAATTATAGCGTCCAGTCCGACAATAATAGCATTTACCACACCAGTTTGATGGTTCTATTGCAACACGATCTCCCACCTTTAAATGTGTAACCTTTCTACCTACCTGCCTCACCACCCCCGCTGCCTCATGTCCTAATACTAAGGGATAGGCTAAATGATGGGGTAGGTGTTGTGACTTAAAGTAATGAACATCCGAACCACAAATTGTGACTACTTTAATTTGAATTAGAACATGATCTTCGCTTTCTAGTGTTGCTTTATTAGCCTCTTCTACTGCTATTCTTTCAATGTCTTTCAATCGAGCTACTTTCATAACAGAGCCTTTTTAATATCCGAATAAATGTGCTATTTTTACTAAAAGCCACAGTAAAAAGTTTCCTCCTTCTTCCCAATTAGTAAATAATGCTCCATCTGCAATTTGATCAGTAAACAGTCCAGTTAATTGACTTGCTTCAGTGATAATACCTGCCATACTAGAAGCAATTAATGTAGTAGGTATAATCCATAGGGTGGCAACAATAACAGTGTGCACAACATTTCCTTTAGTATAAGGAACCATTCCACCAACCCAGTAAGGCATAGCCGCTAAAGATGCAACTGCAAGAAAATTACTCCCAGGAAGAATTGCTGTAACTAAAACAGAAATAGGAAACATAATAATTACAGTAGACATAACCGATGGATCACCTAACAGAATAGCGGGATCAACAGCAATCATTAATTCACGATCTGGAAATTTTTGTCTCATGAATTTTGATAATGCATTAGAAATAGGAATAATACCTTCTGCAATTAGAGACAACATTCTAGGTAAAATGACTAATACTGCGGCTAACTTTATAGATAACTGCAGGGTCTCAGTCACATTAAATCCACCTACAATACCCATTACGATACCCATAAGAGCTCCAACAACGGCCATCTCACCAAGGATACCAAATTTGTTTTTGATTTCTTCTGGAGATGCTTTAATATTCCTTAAACCTGGGATGCGTTCAATTCCTTTCATCACTATTTGTGCAAAAGATGCAGTGAAGGTTCCAGATGTTGCTACAACAGAGATCCCCTCAAGACCATTAAACTCTTGAATTCTTTCTGCATGATAATCAGCTAAAAACATGTTAATAAGTAGAAGAAGTAGACCGGATCCAACACCTATAGTTATGCTACCTGTAAGTGCCCACATTAAAGCAGCAATAAACTCACCATGCCAAATATTCCACATGTCAACCCACAATGTTTTTGTGAGCTTTAACAGTACACATACTAAATTAAGTGCAATGATCCCTAATATTACCCAAATAACTCCAGGCCAAGTCCAGGCAATAGATACATTTCCATAACCAATATCGATTACATTGTAGTTCACTCCTAATCTATCGGATAATGCAAGCGTTACAGGTGTCATAGCGTTAATAGATAAATCAATTATCAGATTTAATCCTGTAAGTCCAATACCAAAGAATATGGCGCTACGTATACTCCTAGATAAACCGCCTTTAAAGATCATACAAAGCGTAAACATAATAACAGGAACAAATACAGTTCCACCCAAACCAAAAAACCAATCAAAACCCGCTTTTATTGCATCCATCACGTTCATATATTTCCCCTCCCATACTTTAATTTTTAGGATTCAGATAATACGAAAAAAATCTATTGATAATTATAAGCCATTTTGCCATAGTTCTAATTATAATTTTTACTAATTATCCTTTAGAATATCTGCGACTTTATCAATTGCTTTTTCCATCCCATAGTCATCTCCTATTAAAAATGCAATGGCATTCACAACTGGAAATGAATATTGTTGACGAATATTCATCGTGGATACTAAAACTGAAATCTGATTTTGAAATCTTTCGATATCATCAATCCTTCCGGTCTTTACCTGGACCTCATTAACACCCCTTTTTTTTAACCCTTCTTCAATACCTTGTGATGCAATCACCGATGTTAGAGTCCCTGCACCACATACTACTAATACCAGTTTTTTACTCATCATCACTACCTCCTACCAAACATTGTTGTAAAACTTGCACAATTTCATGCTTGTTTTCTGTATGGACCAACTGTTGTATACTTGCTTCATTTTGGAAAATTTTGATTACATGTCTTAAAATTTCAATATGTTCGTGTCCACCAGCTGAAGCTAATAATACAACCAAAAATACATTTACAGAATCTTCAGGTTCATCCATTCTACGAAAATCTACCCCTTGCTGAAGCGTTGCTATTCCAATACATGATCTATTAACATGAATAGATTCTGTGTGAGGAATGGCAAAATTATATTGACCACATTTTAATCCTGTAGGAAAATCTTCTTCGCGCTTTAATACTGCTTCATAAAAAGTATCTTTAACATAGCCATATTTCTTCATCCTTTTACTTAATTCATACAATACCTGTTTACTATCTTTTGCATCCATGTGCGGTAGAATCAGATTTTCATTTATCTCAATATTGCCATTCAATTATGAATCACCCCCTTTTTTATCCATGCCATTAAATAAAGCAAAAACCGTACCAATTAAATGGACGGTTTTTTTATGTTCAATATTATTTCTTTTATCTCTTCCACTTTTGTTGCTTCTAGAAGCTGCTGATATACGTTTTTATCTGTACATACTTTAAATAAATCCCTCGTATATGTACTTGAATCTTCTTTTAATGCAGGCATAAAAATAATACGAGTTTCAAAGTCTTTTTCCCAAAGAATTGGCTCTTTCAACCGCACAATCGAAACGGCAGGTTTTGTGACATGTTCTGGAAACCCGTGGGGAATAGCAAAATACCCTAGCACAGTACCCTCCATAGCTTCTCGTTTATATACATCTAAAAGATATTGTTCCTCAACAAAACCTTGTTTTATCAAGGCCTGAACTTGTAAATCAATTATATTATTTTTAAATACTTTTTCTTCTTCACAAAAAATAAGTTCATCAAAGAGTAATTCTTTTAATCTGCTCTTAGTTAATTTTTCTTTTGAAAATTCTTGTAAGATTGTGCGAAGATCTTGATCATTTCCATAAATGATGTCTTTTAAAGGAAAGAAAGGTATACCTGAATGCTCTACATTGATGTTTCCAACAATAGCAATAACATTGTTTTTCCACTTTATTTTTCCCAAGTTTTTTTCTATTCCTTCCTCACTCATAGCACCAATTGGTATGACTTCTACCTTAGCGTTTTCTTCTTTAACAATTTCTTCTATTCTACCTTTTATAATTAGTGCACTTCCATGTCCTGTCATGCATGTTGTTATAATTACAGGCTTTAACGGTGATTCACTCTGTATATTTCTATGGAAATTAATCATTCTTTCTGCATTAAGAGCTTCCTCAAGATCATCTAAAGTCGTTTCAGAAATAATAGCTCTTCGAATTGCATCAATAACCATTACTGTATCAACACGGGAAATTGTTCTAACATCAATTCCAGTATTCTTACTAATCGTATCTCCGAATGTAACTAGGGAACCCATATCCGTTAGAATAAGACATCCCCGCCCCTCATCAAGTTGCTCAATGACATGTTGTGTCTTTATCAATGCATCCTTTGGTGACTCATCTAATGCTACTTTTATGGCTATCGCCATATTCACATTTAATAACTTATTGGCTACCTCCGCCATAGCAATTCCAACATCACCATGTGTAAGAACAATCACAACAATCCTTGACTCTGATTCTTCCTTTTTTTGAGAAAAAGTCTTTAAGTACATAGCAATAAATGCTATTTCCTCGTCCGGAAATTTGATATTCAAGTCACTTTCATATTGTAATGCCATTTTTTGGGCTGTCTTGAACTCTAAAGGATAATTATTTTTAATTTTTTCAAGTTGTGGATTGAATATTAACTTATTATTCTTAAGCCTCTCGAAGGCTGCACTAACATGAAGGCATAAGGGAGAATAGATACTTGTACTAAGATTATTAATGCTTTGCTTAGCAAGAATCATGGATTTACGCACGGTTCGAATAATCTGAGTTCCCACAATGTCATCAATATTTCTTTGATTTACATTTTTGTCCTCATATTTTTTAAATAAATGCTTAAGTTGCTTATTCATTTCTCCATCAATAAGTTCATAAATTTCATCTTTATAGTAACCACTTTCCATTAGCTCTTGATACCTATTTTCTATGACTTGATAAATATTGCTATCTTGAAGTGGTAACTCTAAATCCATCTTATTTTCAGTTTTAATATTAGATATAATTAAATCATTTTCTATATAGCAAGATATTCCCATATTTTTGGTATTTAAATTTGATGCTATATTTTTTACATAGCTAGGTAAATCCTCTACATCAATGGTTAACTCATATTTTTCTTCAGCAATATATTTCAGAAAGCTATGAGCACAAGCAACTTGAATATCGCTTCTTAGCTGTCCAATATTCCCCGGGCAAAGATAACATAATAAATATTTTAAAGCTTCTTTTTTCACAATAATTCTTCGATTAATACGCAGTGCTTCTTTCTTCAAAAATTGTTGTATAATCATAAGTCGCTCTGAAAGGGGACGCTGTGACAATGGTGGAATATCAATAACCATTGGAATTCTTCTTCGAAAAGTTATAAGTAGTGAAGAATCTAAATCTTCAGTTGTTGCAGCAATAAGCATAAAATTCATTTCATGGGAACTCTCTGTTTCACCTAATTTTCTATAAGATCCCTTATCAATCAAATAAAATAACATTTCCTGCCCTTCGCTAGGCAAACGATGTACTTCATCTAAAAATAAAACTCCATTATTTGCTTTTTCTACAATCCCCTCTTTGTCATCGTAAGCACCAGTAAATGCTCCTTTTTTGTAACCAAATAATTGTGACATTAGAAGTTGGGGATTATCAGCATAATCTGCACAGTTAAAAATAATAAATGGACTATCTCTCTCTAGTCTACCAACTGAAATTGCATAATCATACATAGCCTCAACAAGCTGATTTTTCCCTACACCACTAGGTCCATGAATTAAAGTGTGTAAACCATGGGGTGGATATAACATAGCAGCTTTTGCTTGGGATATTTGCATTTTGAGACTTCCATAACTACCAATAATCTCATCAAAACTAAAATGATCTTTTCTATCTGCATTCTCTTTGCTTTGTTTTTTCACTCTTTTATCTTCAATAAATATTTCTTTATTAATCGAAGATACTATATACCTCGATACTTGATATCCAAGTTCATTTAGCTTAACCGTCAACTTTCGTTCTGATATATTAGGATTTTTTTGCCGTATTGCCTCAATATCTTTGATTAATACATTCTTTCGTCGTTCCCTTGAATCTGAAATTCCCAATTTAAACCTTAAGCTACATACTTCTTCGCGGCTGATGGATAATAATTTGGAAATTTTCTCATCTGTTAATGGATTTCTCTTATCTTCTTGACCAATAATTTCAAGTATTTTCTCTTCCATTTCATCCTCCTTATCTATTAAATCTTAGTCTCTGAAGATATTATCCTCAAATTTTCAGATTTTCCTTGGAAAATACTATAACCTAAATTATTCACGATGGTATAAAAAAGTAAATTTACTCACTAACCTTAGTCTGACAGTTCAAATATTTGGATAGTAATGGTTTTATGCCCTAAAAAAGGACAAACTTCTTGCATAGAAACAGCAATCCTCGTTTTGAACTTATTAAAGAACGTTATCAATTGTTATTCCAGCTTAGGCTGTAATTTGCAGATGTTTCCTAGTTTCTCAAAAAACTTTTTTGCAAAGTTAATCGTCACAAAGCTTGAATATAGTATATTGGGCACTTCGTAATTCTTCTTTCATAATTCTATTGTATATATTTTGCTTATACACTACAATATAAGATTATAAAAAATGGGCATTCATCCCATGATTGAAACTACAAGCTTTTCACCCTGACACTGTAAACTTAAAATTACTATAGAACTAGTAGAGACAGTTGTGTCCTTACTAGAAAATCATCTGTCCTATAAAATCCATTTATGCCTCTAACTTACACAGAATACCACCAACAAGTTCCTTGATGTTTTAGTTTATAAAAAAAGCCACTCTATAATATTTGGTGTTGATTATAAAAACAGCATTATTTTTATGCATAAAATTGGATACAATATTAAGCATAAAAATACACCCTACAGTAAGTACTTACTGTAGGGTGTATTTTTTGTACTAATCTAATAGTATACCTGTTCGACAAAATGGGAGAAACTCTTATTGTATTTAAGCTTCATATTGAATATGATAATGTTCAATAATTTCTTTTATTTCTTCAATAATTTCTTCATTTGGTTCTCTAATAGGTAATCTTGGCTGTCCTGCTTTATAGCCTACTAAATTAAGCATTTTCTTCATGATTGAAGGGGCAACACCCTTTTTCAAAACCATTCTTAAGGGATTGATACTTTCTTGAGCCTTCTCAGCTCTTTCTATATCCCCATTTATAAAAGAATTATAGATATCTACATCGATCTCAGGTAATACATTTGAAGTAGCTGCGATTGCTCCAACAGTACCTATCTTTAAGGATTTCAGAATAAGTGAATCCGATCCAGAAAGAACAACAAAATCACTATCTTTTGTTACATCCAAATAAGCCTTTATATTGTCAATATTTCCACTACTATCCTTAACACCAATAATGTTTGGAATCTTTGCAAGTTCACGTACAGAATCTGGTTCAATATTAATTCCAGTATTTCCAGGAATATTATATAGTATGATTGGGATATCCACAGCTTCTGCTATTGCCTTATAGTGTTCTAATAAATCTGCTTGGGAAGGGGGTAAATAATATGGCGTAATAACAGATACTGCATCTGCTCCTAATTCCTTTATTCTTTTCGTAAGTTTAATCACTTCCCCAGTGCTATTTCCTCCGGTTCCTACATAAATAGGGATTTCATGATTTGCTTCATCAATTACAATCTTTGCAAATTGTACCTTCTCTTCTTCATTTAATAGATGAAATTCCCCATTGGTTCCGATAATAAATAACCCATGAACCCCCCTATCAATTAGCATACGTACCATTTTTCTTGTGGCCCCTTCATCAATCTCCTGATTATCATTCATTGGCGTTACCATTGCTGTAATAATTCCCTTTAATTCAAACATTATTATTATCCATCTCCTTCAATTTGTTTAAAAGATTAGCTGTTGATATTCTCATTGTATTTAATTCGGCTTCTTGAGTTACTGAAGCAATATGGGCAGTTAATAGATAGTTAGGTAAATTAACAATATCTCCTATTCTTCTATCCAAATTTACATCCTCTGCTGCCCCTGCAATTCTATTTGTGCGAAGAGCTTCTTTAAGATCCTCTTGATTAACAATCTCAGCACGTGCTGTATTTATTAAAAATGCTGATTTTTTCATATAGCCTATCGTTTCTTTGTTCATTAAGTTTTCGGTTTCTTCTGTATATGGAAGGTGTAAGCTTACAAAATCACTATTTTCTAGTACTTCCTTTAAGGGGAGGACAGAAAAATCGTATTTTTCTTTTAAGGGATCGTCCTTGAAATAGGGGTCATATACCAATACATCCATACCTATTCCCCTAGCCATACGACAAACTTCCCTTCCTATTGAGCCCAATCCAACAATGCCTACCGTTTTTCCAAAGAGTTCGCTTCCAACTATACGTTTGCTCGATCCTTTTTTTGCTTCTTGACTCATGGCAAGAAGTTTTTTTGAAAGAGCAAAGAAATAGGTTAAAGCCATCTCAGCAACAGAAGTAGAATTTGCCCCTATGGCCCTTTCCACAGTAATATCTAATTCTTTTGCTACTTTCAAATCAATATTATCCACACCAACGCCAAACCTTGAAACCACCTTTAAATTTTTAGCGTGTCGTAAAAGCTTTTCATCAAATTTATCATCGCCAATAATAACCCCCGCTACATCGGTCACTAATTCATAAAGTTCATTTCTTTTAAAACGTCTACCTGTGGTATTAAATATTGCTTTATATCCTGCCCTTTCTATCCTTCTGATTTCATTTAATCCGGATTTGGCAAAGGGTCTAGGTGTTACAAGTACTTTTTTCATCTTTATCTACCTTCCCACTTATTTTTCTAGAATAATCCAATAGCAGCTCCTAATAAACTTACAGCTAAAACAATTCCTACAACTTTTAAATAATTAGCTCCCGTCTTCTTAAGATATAGGTAAATTGCAAACACAACAGCAAAGGGTAATAGGTTTGGAACGATACCATCTAGCATGCTTTGAATCTCAATTGGATTTGCTCCTTCTGTTGAGATTACAAGAGGTGTGCTAAGAGATATAAATGTTGCAGATAAAGCTCCCATCATAAACATACCCAAAACCCCTGCACCACTAATGATTTGTTGAATTTTACCAGAGCTTAGAAGGCTAGTAATAGATTCTTTCCCAGTTGAATAACCCTTATGAATCATAAACAATCCTACAATAGCCATATATAATATTTGTCCCACAAGGGGTACGAATGCAGCAAATACAGAACCCTTTAATGCAAAGGGAATACTTATGCCCATTAGGATTGGTCGTATAGTACCAAAGTCCAGCGAATCACCAATCCCAGCAATTGGTCCCATTAAGCCTGTTTTAATTCCAGTAATAAGTTCCTCGCTTTCCTCTTTGTTTTCAGTTTCTTGTGATGCCTTTTCTTCCAATGCAATGGTAATTCCATTTATAACGGATCCCCAGTTAGCCTGTGTGTTAAACATTGTTAAGTGTTTTTTTAAAGCTCGGGATAAATCCTCTTTCTTTTTATATAGTTTCTCTAATATACCTGTCATGGATGCGCAAAATGCTAGTGCTTGTAATCTTTCAAAGTTAGCCGATACTTCTGCATAAGCATGCCATCGAATCCATGAGATAGTTATATCTCTCTTTGTAATCTTTTCTTGATTATTTTTAGTTACTTGGTCCATTATAAGTTCCCTCCTTCAGCTTGACTTTTATTAGCTGCTTTATTAGATGTCATATAAAGATAAGCAATACATAGACCAAATATGGAAACGCCAATAATACTTAAGCCTGAATAAGCTACGATAAAAAATCCAATAATAAAAAATGGAATATATTTGGTTTTTCCAATGGTAATCATTGTCAGTGCAAAGCCTAGAGCTGGTAAAATACCACCTGCTATTGTTAATCCATGAGTAACCCACCCTGGAACAGCATCCATAAATGTTTGCACTGCTGCAGGTCCGTATATACTTGCGAAGAAAACTGGTAAAAATCTTAAGGGGAATGAAACGAGCAATGGATATAAAAAAGCTGCTCTTCTTACTCCCTTTGCATTACCTTCATCTGCATATTTATCTGCAAGATGAACAAAACCGGTATTGATTGTCTTTCTAATATTATCTATAAATGTACCTAATAGTCCAACAGGTACTGCGATAGATACTGCAACCTCCGGAGATATTCCTGCTTGTATTGCCATTGGAATAGCTATGCAGGCAGCAATTCCTTCATCTGCTGGGTGATTCCCACCTGATGCAATGGAGCCAATATAGATCATCTGCAAAGTTGCTCCAGTTACTAAAGCAGTTTCCATATCACCAAAAATTAATCCGATGATTGGTGCTAAACATATTGGCATTCTCATATTTGAGAAACCATACCATACTTTATTCTGTGAAATCCAATAGATAACACCTAATAATATTGCTTGAATAATACTCATGTATAATTCCTCCTTTTTTGACTACTCCTTCATCTTTTTGAGTATTTTATCTAAACTACCAAATTTCTCTTCAGGAACCGTTTGGAAAATTACCTTTGTTCCATTCTCAGAAATCTTTTGTAGTTTTTCTGCATCAGCCTTATCTAAAGTAATTTGATTATGAACCACTTTTCTTCCCACATCTGCACCTAAACCTCCAATTTGCAAGGTATGGATTGGAAAACCTTTTTGTTGAGCCTCAAAGGCTGATTTTACCCTTTTAAATAAAATTAATAAATTTCCATTTCCCAATTCATTACTCTTCCAAGCGGCTGCTGCTTCATCAGTGGATATGATTTCAACATTTACTCCTGCAGGTGCTGCCATTACATACACTTGACTCATAAAAGGATCTTTAGAAAGCAAATCGTCAATAATAATAATTCGATTTGCCTCTATTTGTTTTAACCATCGTGCAATGACTTGACCATGAATCAAACGAAAATCAACCCTTGCTAATTTAATCTCTGCCATTTTAAACATCATTCCTTTCTGTCATATTTATAGAATGTCTACATATTGCATTCAAGTTTTTCTACAATTCGACAGGCTTTTTCTCCAGCTTTTTGAACTGCTTCTAATAACTCATAATCTGACAAACTTTTTCTTAAAATATCTGCTTCCAACAGCATTGCTAAGTTTAACCCTGCAAGTATAAAGAAATTATAATCCTTCGAAAGCGCCCTGGCACAATTAGAAGGAGTCCCACCATATAAATCAGTTATCCCTAATATTGTTGCTCCCTTAGGCACCTCATCTAAACTACTCTTAACCTCTTGTATATAACTTTCTAGGGAAACTCCAGGTAAAAGCGAAAATGTTTTGACATTCTTCATTTCTCCAGTAATCATTTGAGCACTTTTTAAAAGTTCTTCACCTGCTTTCCCATGGGTTAAGATAAAAATATAATTTTCTAATCCCATTTCAGTTTCACTCCTTATGTCATTTGAGATCTCAATACTATTTTAATAGCAAGATCCATGCCAAGAAAGTATCAATAAAGATTTAAAAACGAAAAATGCTGAAAGATAAGTATATTTCAGTTACTATCTTTCAGCATTTTCAAACAAAAAGTATAAGATTTTTATTAATATCATAGTGTATCAATCATCTCAACCAAGTATCCTATTTCGGTATTAGGGATTTTGATACTAAATATCTCTTCCACCTTTTTAAAGGATTGTCGAATTACATTATAAAGATCAGAGTGTTGCTGTATATAAGTCGCTATATCCTTATAAGGTAAAGGCTCTTTTTTTATCACTCGTTCCAGCATATAGGAACCATGTAATAGAAATCTAATATAAAGACCATCGGTATTATCTATTTTTAACTTATTTAAAATTTCCTGTAATGTAATCTCAAGTATTTCATAGGTTTTTTCTGGATTTAAAAAACTTAAAGATTCTTCAATTAATCGCATGCTTAAATTTGCAAAATGATAGTTATTTGGCACATCAAATCCAAGTTCAGCAATCATATTATTTATTTTATCCAACCCATCCTTTACTAAAATTTCATCCGTTGATATATATGGAATACTTTCTATTTTGAGATTTACACTTCCAATTAATGCAATAATATTCCCATATTCCTCTTGGCTTATTTTTTTTACTTTTTCAAGAGACATAGTGATGATTTCAATATTATTATAAGCTATGCTCGGTATGTTTTCTCTTAATAATTGAGCAAGCTTCTGGGAAGTCCCATCCTGTGTCAAACAAAAAGTGATAATACAATATTTACCTTCAATAGTTTTTTGGTTAAAATTATCCTTTTTGTTATCCATAATCTTGCTCTTAGTCTCCTCATCATTCCATTCTAAAGCTAGTTGTTCTAAAGTCATTCCTGGCAGAAGGGCTTTACTTACAGCCTTTAACACTAGAGGAGTTGATACCTTATCTATTGTCAATGTTTTAATCCCTGTTTTTTTCTCAACCAACTCACCAAACGAAACTAACGAGCCCATATCTACTAATAGAAGAATCCCCTTACCTTCATTAATATTCTTTGCTAAAATACTCGCCTTTTCAAGGGTATCATCAATTTTCATATCCAAACTCATATCAATTGCTTTGCAATGGGTTGTCATTAACATTTCATTGCAGACACTAGCCATACTCGACGCTGTTTTACTCCCATGACCAATTATCATTACTCCAATTTTTTTACTTTTTTGAATACTGGTTACAGAGGAAATCAACATGGTGATAATACCCACTTCATATTCAGAAATATAAATATTAAGTTCTTGGTCAATATTCATCCTAATTTTTCTAGCAATAAAGTACTCCTTAGGATAACTTACAGAAATTTCTTGCAATCTCATTGGAAAGATATGATTTTTTTCATCTTTATTTTCTATTATTTCATTAATATGCAAAGAAAGTGCAATGGTAAGTTTTTCAATTTCATTTTTATTAGAAATTTCACTTCCAAACTCTAATATCGTTTTACCCACCGTATTATATATCTTAGGATCTACAATTTTAAAAAGCTTTTCTTTTTCTGGACTAATCTCATAATTATTAATATCCATTTTTGATAATAGTTGCTGCAAATACTTATCGATACTTATTTGTAAAAGCTTCTTTATTTTATTATTAGAATATCCTCTTTTTGTGTATATTTCGAAGACCTCTCCAATTTTTTTATATAATTCTTCGGAAAAGTCATCTTTATCATTATAAAATCTTTGTTTTTTGTTTTCTGAAGAAAAGTCATAATAATCTCTATTATTTATATTAAAAAAATTTAAAATCTCTTTTCGTTTCTCTTGCATTTTTAATAATCCATTATACACATGGTTAGGAAGTGTAGAAGCATCCAACTCAATTTGATTCTTGGATTTTGTTTTGTAATCCAAAAATCCTCTAGCACAAATAATTTGAATATCATTTTTAAGTTGTCCAACATTTCCCTTACAATCATATAAGAGTAATGCCTTCATGACAGATTTATTTACACGAATATTCGCATTTATGATTTTTGATTGATTTAGGAAAAATTCGTATATTAATTCATAACGCTCATTTAACAATCTTTCCTCAAGGGAGGGCATGGTAATGACCATAGGAAACCGTCTTAAAAAAGTTGTCAATAAAACAGAATTAATATCCTCTGTAGTTGCCGCAATTAAAAGTACCTTTGCAGTTCGATCTATATCCGTTTCTCCAAGTCGACGATAAATATTCTTATCTATTAACAAAAAAAGCATCTCTTGAGCTTGAGGGGGTAATCTGTGGACCTCATCTAGAAAAAATATCCCACCATTTGCCTTTTCAACAAGACCCATAGAATCACTAGTTGCTCCTGTATATGCACCCTTTTTATGACCGAACAATTGCGATAAAAGTAATTGTGGATTATTCGCATATTCTGCACAATTAAAAATAACAAAATTAGCCTCTGGTTCCACTAAATTATTGTCAAGCGCATATTTATATATTATTTCGGCAAACATGGATTTGCCACTTCCAGTGGGGCCAATTAATAGCATATTTAATCCATTTGGTGGATACGAAATGGCGGCCTTTGCCTGAAGAATTGGCACCTTAAGACTACTTTCAAATCCAATGATGCTATGAAAAATATCAGTATCGGTATCTTCATTTATGAAATCTATTCCTTTTTCTTCATTAGTTGTCGCTATGATGCTTCTTAAGGATTCTACCTCTAAATTTTCAGCATCCAAAATTTTTCCTAAAAGTTCATTCATTTTTTGATATACAAAATAATAGGTTGGTCGACCTACTACCTTTATGACTTTACCTTCCCTTGTTAGTTGATTTAGTTCCTTACTTACATTATTTCTTATAAAGCCAGTTTTTTTACTAATTATTCGTGTTTCAAATCCAAGAAAACCTTCTTCAATCTCTTCAAGAGTAGTACTGTTGCATAAGTTTATTAGGCAATCATATATTATTTGTTTTCTACTCATAGTTCTTCCTCCTTGATTATTCAATAATCACTAAGCATCAACCCTAAGATGAAGACTATATAAATTAATATACTATAGTTTGTTTGTATGGAGTAATATAATTGTCCATTAGATGCAAAAGTAGTTCTCCACATTTTCTATAATTTCATAGCTGCTATAACACTCCTCTGACAATCTAACCGTAAAAATTAAATTTGTACTTTACACCATTGCTTATACATTTATCTTACAGCAACAAAACGAATATTATTTTTTGTTTGTATCTCCAAAGTGTATTGTGCCAATATGGATTTGTTAAGATAAACCTTATGCTGAATTTGTAAAGTGGCAGATCCCTCTTCCATATTTAGCAATTGAGCTAATTCTTTATCCACATTAATTGCCTTAATATTTTTAATATCATGGCTAATGGTGTAATGACAATCCTTTTCAATATATTTAGATACTGATTTTTTTATAATATCTTTATTGAAATCCTTAAATAAATAATAAGGCATATAGGTTTTTTCAAGTACATTATGGGAATCAACTATTTTTCTCACTCTGGTATAATAAAACAGCTTGCTTCCAATACTTAAGTTAAATATTTCAGAAAGCTCTTCATCAGCTTCAATGGTCTTAAAATCCAAAACAGTGGTTTCTATATTTTCAGTCTTATCTATTCTCTCTGATATGGTTGTTAAACTCTTTTCTTCATAAAATTCCGGCGGATTGACAAAAATCCCTGAACCTTGTCTTGAATGTACATACCCATCCTGCTTTAATTTGGCTATAGCTTTTCTGATGGTAGTTCTACTTAAACCATACATTTCACAAAAAATTTCCTCGCCTTCCAAAGTAGCCCCTGGCGGATAGATTCCTTTTAAAATTTTTCCTTTTATATCTTTATAGACATTTATGTATTTCAAAACTGGACCCTCCAAATCCCTACTGAATTTATGATTATTTATCCATCATAACCAATTTATTATATCAATAAAATATCCCTTTTACAAACAGAACATTATAAATTTAACATTACAAATTTGTATTTACATTTTATTTATTCTATGTTATTCTTTACATATAAAATTAATAGTGAGGTGATTACATGTTAAAAGATGGTATTTTCTCAAAGAGCTTAATCACTACTTCATTGAAAACGACTACAAAGAAGGATATCATAAGAGAACTCTCAGAATTTTTAGTTGCTGAGGGTAGAATCACAAACAAAGAAGAATTTATCCAAGATGTTTTTAAGAGAGAAGCCCAAATACCCACAGCATTAGAAGAGGGAATTGCTATCCCCCATGCTAAATCTAAGACAGTAAAGCAAGCTTCTATAGTTGTTGGCATTAGTAAAAAAGGAGTGGACTTTGGGGCCACGGATCACAAACTTTCTAAGATTTTTTTCCTTATTGCCACGCCTGAAAATACAAACGATTTACATATTAAGGCATTATCAGATATTGCTTCAAAGGTATTAGATAAATCTTTTAGAGAAAAGCTATTGAATGCCCAGAGTAATGAAGAGATTTTCCAACTGTTAATGCAAAGTAATGAACCCACAAAGGATTCCATGCTGAACAGTAGTGGCAGATTTTTCATTGGAATTACGGGATGTCCTGTGGGTGTAGCCCACACCTATCTTGCAGCTAAGTCGTTGCAAAATGCTGCAAATGAATTAGGCGTGGACATTAAGGTTGAAACCAATGGTTCAATAGGGGTTGAAAATGCTCCTACTCAAGAGGAAATTGATAAGGCAGAAGCCATTATTATTGCATGTGATAAAGAGGTAGATTTAGAGCGTTTCCATGGTAAGAAAGTAATCTTTACCGGAACTAAAGAGGCTATTGACAAGCCAAAAGAGCTTATTCAAAAAGTGATGAATGCACATATACCCATTTACTTACCAAAAACTAAAAATCTGTCCAACACAACTGAAAAAAATGCCCCAAAACAATCTGTTGGTTTATATAAATATTTAATGAATGGCGTATCTTTTATGATCCCCTTTGTGGTAACAGGTGGTTTACTCATTGCTCTTTCCCTTACTTTAGGTGGTGAACCTACACCTGGTGGTTTACAGATTCCTGCAGGTAGTTTTTGGGATAAAATAAGCCAAATTGGTGTAACTGCATTTACCTTAATGATCCCTATTCTAGCTGGTTATATTGCATATGCTATTGGGGATAGGGCTGCCCTAGCACCTGGAATGGTCGGTGGTTGGATTGCAAATAATGGTTCTTTTTATGGTGCTGAAGCTGGAACTGGTTTTATCGGTGCCATAGTAGCAGGATTAATCGTTGGATATCTAGTCAAATGGATGAAATCTCTTAACTATCCAAAAGCTGTACAAGCATTGGTTCCTATTATGATTATCCCTATTATCGGCTCAGTCGCAATTGGAATTATATTTATATATGGAATTGGTGCTCCTATCTCTTCATTAATGGATTCATTAAATGCAATGTTACAATCTTTATCTTCTGGAAGTTTTATTTTAATTGGTCTTGTGATGGGACTTATGCAAGGTTTTGATATGGGAGGTCCCTTTGGAAAGGTTGTATTTATGTTTAGCGTTGGCTTAATTGGTACAGGACAAACTCAATTTATGGGAGCACAAGCTGTTGCTATTCCTGTAGCACCATTGGGTATGGCTATCGCAACTTTTGTTGGAAAAAAATATTTTGATAAAGAGGAAATTGCAAATGGCAAAGCGGCTTTGGCAATGGGCCTAGTAGGAATATCAGAAGGAGCTATTCCCTTCGCTGCCAGTGATCCATTAGCTGTTATTCCTGCAAATATGATTGGTAGTGCCGTAGCTTGTATATTAGGATTTTTATGGGGCATTACAGATAGTGTAGCCCATGGCGGTCCAATTGTTGCCCTATTGGGAGCGATGAATAAGCCTATAATGGCATTGTTCGCTATGCTCATTGGTTCATGTGTAACTGCAGCTATTGTAATATTTTTTAAAAAATCCATAACTAGAAAACCCAAGATAAGTTCAATGGATAAAAACAGTGAAGTGAAATATGCATAGGCCAATACATAAATAGCACAAAAGATGCTCCTAAAAAAGACAAATTTTACCTTATGATACTCTTTTAGGTAAAAGTTATCTTTTGCATGCGGATGCGGATATATTATATTCATCTGCTATAGAATATTGTTCAAAAATATCATTAAAAGCAGCCTAAGGTTTATTCCCTTAGGCTGCTGGGTTATATTTTATTTAAGGTTAGTCATTTTTATTTAGTCTTTTGATTTTACATCAATTATTTCCTGACCTGCAATCATTGCTTTTTTATGAAATTAAAAAATCTTATTCTGGAATCTTAATCTCAATTCCAAAATCTGTCTTCTGCTCCGTTCCTGATTTATCTATTATCTCAAATTTTAAGTATTTGCTGTCTTTAAAGTCATTTCTGTCCATCGTCAGCAAGACATTTTCTACATCTAATTCTTCATTATAACTATGAATTACATCGGGTCCTATGCTCTTCATCCCTGTGCTTACCATAATTTCATAAGAACTATTATTAAACCATTCGTGATCGTCAATTGCTATAAATGCTAAAGCATTATAAGGGGTAAATATTATGGAGTCAAAATAGATACTTTTTTCATCGATATGTATTTTTTTATCCATATCTATCTGTTTATAGAATTCACTCTTTTCCTGCTGGTCCAATGTCATCTTTGGAGTCTGTTCTGTAGTATAATCTTTTATAATTTCAAAGCTTAAATACATTCTATCAGGAGGTCTCTTGTTTAACTCACTATGCAACATTTTCTTCTCTTGATAAAGAAACAGGATATCGAGATTAGTCGATATCCTGTTCAAAGAATTTATACTTTTTTTAATACTTCAATAGCGGTTTTTATATCCTTTCCAAAAACATACGAGCCAGCTACTAAAATATCTGCTCCTGCTTCTTTGCATAACTTCCCAGTTTCAGGTCCAATTCCTCCATCTACTTCAATTTTAAAGGTTAGGTTGTGTTCTTGTCGCCATTTAGCTATTTGGGAAATCTTTCTTAGAGAAAGAAGTTGAAAATTTTGCCCTCCAAAACCTTCATCACACGTCAGTAAAAGAACAATATCAACTAAATCTAAACAATATTTTATCATCTCAACTGGTGTTTCTAATTTTAAAGCGACTCCCACCTTAGCCCCATATTTTTTTATCTTCAATAAACTTTTTCGTAAAAATACAGTGCTTTCTGGATGAATAGTAATAATATCTGCCTTTGTTGCTAAATAATGCTCTATTAATCTTTCTGGTTGATTAATCATAAGATGAACATCCAAGGGTAAGGTGGTAATCTGCCGAATAGCAGTTACAGTGGATGGTCCCCAGGTAGAATTAGCAACAAATACCCCATCCATGATATCAATATGGATAAAGTCCGCCCCATTTTTTTCTAAAAGCTTAATATCTCTTTCTAAGTTTAAAAAGTCAGCACTCAAAATAGAAGGGGATACAATCACTAGCTTAATTCACTTTCTCTTTATAAATTTTTTCTTTTTCAGAGGATACTTTTTTAACATAAAGACCAAGAGGAATTGTACCAATGATTAAAATACCAATCCCAATGGCTCCCATACCACCCAGCTTGGCAATAATAAAATCAAATACATTACCATTCCAAAGGGCTGTTGTTTGACTTTGAATACTAACTGCACCGCTCTTAGCAGCAAGTTCACTGAAATATGGGGCAAACCAGCTTGCAATATAAAGAATACCAACCATATTAATAATACCACTTAAAATTGTCTTTAAAATATTCCCCTTATGAATGATGGTAGCCATACAGGTAAAGAAAGCAGCAAATGCTAAATCCCCTAAGGGCAATACTTTGTTACCGGGCAAGATTACAGCTAAAATTAAAGTAATAGGAATCAACATCGTTCCCACAATTTGAGTTGTTGGTAGTCCCAAAGTTAATGCAGAGTCTAAACCAATGTAAACTTCCTTTCCTTGAAAATGTTTATTAAAGAAGCTCTTTGCTGAATTTGAGATAGGAAGTAATCCTTCTACAATGATTTTTACCATCCGTGGGAACAAGATCATAATGGCAACTACTCCCATGACTAAGTTTGTGCCCTCAGCAAAGTTATAACCTGCTAACAAGGCTAATATTGCTCCTAAAGCCGCTCCAATGATGGTAGGGTCTCCAAACATTCCAATGCGTCCCTGTAGATAAGACAAGTCTAATTTTGAATCTCGTAAAAGGGGAATACGATCGTAAATTTTATCCAAAATAGTGAAAAGTGGAACAGTACTTGAGGCATATCCTTGGGGAATAGAAATCCCCTCAACACCAACTGCTTCTTGTACTTGCTTTGCAGAATAATCCGCTGATAAAAGGGACCAGGTGGCTTGAATTAAACTAGCAGCAATACCTAAGGGAATACTGCCAGTCATTAGATGAACTACAGCACCTGTAAAAGCATAATGGGAATAGTTGAAAATATCAATGTTCATCGTTTTAGTAAAACCAACTAATAACAAAATGACATTTAGTATGAACACTGCCGGAATGATAAGTGCACCAATAACCGTAGAGAAAGCTACTCCCGCAGCAGCTCCTGAACCGATATCTAATACTGTTAAATTAAAGGAAAAACGTTCTACAATTTGATTAACTGCTGGTTCCAAAGTATTAGAAATTAGAGAAATTGCTAAGTTTAATCCAATAAATCCAATTCCTACAGTAATGCCACTTCTAACGGCTCTCAATATTCCTTGGCCTAGAATGATACCAATTAAAATTAATACAAGGGGTACAAAAACAGTGGATCCTAAAGATAAAAAATAATCAATAATGACCATAATGATTCCTCCTTATTTTAAAAGTATCTGAATGATTTTTTCTTTTGTTTCTTCTTCATTAATCCCAACTAAAAAAGGTGTTCCGACTACAATTGGCGTCTTGTATTTTTTTTCATCAAGCTTCATTGAGGTAACAAATAAATCTGCCTTTCCATCATAGGAATTTAATTCATAAATCTGTGACTGACTAATGGAATAATTAATTCCTGTACCCTCCAAGGTCTCATTGATCTTTTCTACAATCATAGTGGAAGTAGCTAATCCAGCTCCGCAAGCAACTATAATCTGCTTTTTCATAGGCTATTATCCTCCTTTTCATTAAAATATTGTTGCATTAAAGAGACTAATTCCCTTTGGGAATTTACTTCTTGAATATCTTGAATAATTTCATTATCTTGTAGTAACTGACCAATTCTTTGTAAAACCTCTAAATGTTTTTGACTATCCTTTAAGATTAAACCAAAAACTAAATTCACTTCTAGCGGTTTCAGATCCTCAATATTTTTAAATGTTACAGACTGTTCAGGTTTTATTACTACAAGTTTTTCTGTTTTTGAAAAAATTGCTTCTGTATGAACTATAGCTATATTCATGCCTTTGAGTTTTAATCCCGTGGGAAATTCCTCTTCTCGTTTTTTAACGGCTTCTCTAAAACCTTTAGTCACATAATTTTTCTTTTCCAATTTATCTGCCATAAAATCCAGGATTTGGTTTTGGTTAACTAAAGGTTCATTATAGAAAACTAAGTCTTTTTCTATATACATGCTGCTTCCTCCAATATTGTTAAATGTTTTATGATAATGGATATTTATTTTACTTTGAAAAAAACGCTATCAAATCTTCAGGTTGCTTTATGGACTGCACAAAATTGCTTTTTTCTAGACTCTCCGACTTTAAAATAACTTTATAGATATGGCTTAAGAGTTTGCGAATATTTACAATGTCTTCTTCAGCTACTGCTAATAATATGATTAAGGAGACATAAGATTCATTATCCCATTTGATAGGTTTTTGAGGAATCATCATAGCAATCTTAGTTTCATTAACCGTTGACTGTAAAGCATGGGGGACAGCAACCCAGCTACGGACTAATGTATCTCCTATTCTCTCTCTTTCATACACCGAAGCCCTGAAAGATTCTTTCACAATTCCATCCCTTTCAAATAAATCAATCATTTTTTCTAAACACTTTTCCTTTGTTGACAACTTTTCATTTAAAAATACATATCGGCTATTTAAATAAGATGAAATCATATTTAGATTTAGTTTATTATCCTCCTTTTTTCTTAAGGTAGAGGAGTGTTTTAAATAACAAGAATAAATATTTATTAAATCTGTATCATTTACGAATGAAGATACATAAACAACCGGTCTTTCTATATCTTTCAAATGAACTGAAGAAATAATAAAATCAACTTTAGTTAAATCTTCATTCTTTAAATAGGGCTTTGCAATTAACTTAAACTGTATATTAGCAGGTAATAGTTTTTTAATACGATTAATAATTAAATCTGATGTTACAAGCCCTGTTTGGCATACAACTAGAATCTGAGACATCTGTTCTTTGCGTTCTATAGCGGCTTGAAAGTGGATTGTAATGAAAGCAATATCATCGTCTGTTAGGGTTACCCCGTATTTTTTCTCAAACTTCTCCATAACATACCAAATGATTTTGAAAAGAATGCCATAATCATTTTTTATCTCCTCTAATAAGGGATTAGTGACAATAATATCTGATTTTAATCGATAAATTAAAGGGAACATATGATATATAAGCGCATCCCAAAGTTTTTTATCGGCAGTCAAATCAATGGCCATTGCTTCAGTGACGTCAGCAATAATCTGCTTAATATCAGGAGCAAGAAGATTCTCAATATATTTATTGTTTACTTTCATCTCTACTCGATGAGCAAATAATTGATTGCTTACATATTTATATTCTAATTCTGTAAATGTAAAAGACAGATCGGTAGAAATATTATTACAGATTTGAACTGCTAAGGGATAATTGGTTAAGTACTCTGTCTCTTTCATATTTACATTAAGCAAATGATTTAAATGATTTCCTTGGTAAGAACGTTCTGTAAGGATTAATAGAGATATAAAAAGTGACTTCATATATTGCTCAGAAATACCACGATCCACTGCTAAAATTAATTCGTGCATGGAGTGTTGCACACTATCTATAACCCCTTTGCTAAATAAAGGCTCTAAAATTTTTCCATAGGAAGCCAAAGAGTAGTTATGCATGGATTGTTCTATTAAATAATAAAGGAAACGTTTGAGTGATTTTTGAATTCCTATTTCCGTTCCTACAACTCGTGTTCCCTTGACGTCTGATATTAGTTTTATATCTTCATCCATAAAGTTCTTAATCTGCTCCATATCCTTAATAATAGAAGTACTACTAACATACAAATCAAAAGACAAAGACTGGTAAGTGATCGTTTTATTTTCTATTAAAAGCCATTTTATGATAAATATTTGGCGTTCTAAAGCAGAATATTTTATAGAATCTTCTAGATTGGTTTGCTTAATGATATGCTGAATAAAGCTTTCTGAAGATGTAATATCTCCCAAAAGCTTGATACCATGATTTCGTTTTCTATCTACTTTAATATTAAGAGTATCAAGCAAACCTTTTAAATTGGATAAATCATTAAAAATCGTCCGTTCTGACACGTTTAAATAATTGGCATAATATTTAGTCGGTAAATATTCTTTTTGCCTAGCAAGAATTTCAATGAGCTTGGCTTGACGACTTGTAATATCCAACAATCATAACTCCTCCCCTTTAAATCGAGTAGCATTTGCATAATTTTCCAATACTTTATTATAAATTATGCTAATAAATATATTGAGCCCTACGAAAATCACCTATTCTGTTTCATTGTATAAAAATATATAATAATAATTTATGTTAAATTTATAGTTTTTTTATTAGAGTGTAATCTTTCTAATAGATACTTAGTCGGTCTTAAATGAGGAGTAGTATAACCCTGCATTATTCTCCAATAATTTTGATATGACAAGTACGTTCTCGTTTACGAAGTTGATCCCAATCAATAAAATAGATATAACCTACTAAACCAATTTTTAATTCTCCTTCTTCAATTACAAAAGTTTCACTGGTTCCAAGAAGCGTGCTTCTCAAATGGGCATCTGTATTTAACATGGTGTAAGCATCAGGGCTAATTTCCCCTTTAAAATCTTCTAAACCTACCTTAATATGTTTTGGTCCTGGATGATAATACTGCCCCTCTGTCTTACATTGAGGAATTAATCCTTCAAGTAGGTTATTTAAATCT
The DNA here is from genome assembly GCF_024622505.1 of Irregularibacter muris. Lineage (NCBI taxonomy): Bacteria > Bacillati > Bacillota > Clostridia > Eubacteriales > Eubacteriaceae > Irregularibacter > Irregularibacter muris. The sequence goes on along the minus strand of NZ_JANKAS010000007.1, from coordinate 25,583 downwards.
ACCTGTAAATAATCATAACCATAATAGTTGGTATCATAGGATAGTTCTTCAAAAATAACCGAACAAGTTGTATGGGGTGAGGCAACAACACAAATCCCCTCTTTGATTCCACTTTTATGCACATGCTCTTTTACTTGTTCTGTAACTTCATGATAAGTAACCCGATTACCATGGGATGTAAGGGTAAGTTTTCCAGAATAAACAGTCATAAATTACTTCCTTTCCTTTTGGTAAGCTGCTACAGCTAAAACCATCTTTTTCATCATTTCCTTAGGTTGATGAGCTTTAATAATTCCACTAGTCAACCCAACACCATCTGCTCCTAATCCCAGTAATTCTTCTACATCTTTTTCAGTGCGAATGCCAGCCCCTTGTTCCACTAAAACCTTAGGGTTTATTTTTTTGATTTCTTTAATCGTCGAGGTCACATAATCTCGATTACTGATTTGAGTCTTTCCAATAAGGTCTGTTGGCTCTGCTAAGAGAATATCGGGTTCTAAAATTGCTATCCCTTGGCCTTCTTGAACTGAGTCAGCACAGACAATGGTTTGTAGTCCTACTTCTTTTGCCCTCTCAATAGTTTTTCTAAGAATTGCTAAAGATAGGGGATTATCACTATGATTTAGGACAACCGCCTGAACACCCACTTGTCTTAAAGATTCTGGCAAAACCCGCCCCATTGAGTCTCCAGGTTCAACAGCATCCATATGTTGAGCAGTGATAATTAGGTTGGGGCATTCCTTTACCACAAGAGCTAATTCTGTTAAGGGAGCCGTAAATAATATATCAATCTTATATTCCTTAGCTAGTTGATTAGCATACCGAGCTAGATCCATTAGAGATTCTCCATACAAGAAATTTTTAGGATTTATCACAAAAAAGGGTGCTTCAATTTTTTTATCCGCCAATATTCCTCTCCTCCTTTCCTGTTAATAAACACTCTTAAAGCATTAAATACTTTGAGTATTAAATACATTGTAGTAATGATTAAGACACGATTTCATTCCTGAGCGTAATTGTTCTTGAACTTTAAAATAATCCTGTCCTTTAACCTTCAAATCTTTTACGGCAGAATTCATTAAATCTGTAAAAATATTGATTTTTACAATTCCATTTAAAGCACATCGGTTTAGGTTTTTATCTCCCGATGAAGACCCCCCGTGTAATACTAGAGGAACTGGAACGGCATCCCGAATTTCCCTTAGCCTTTCCAAGTTAATCTTTGGGGTTCCAACATAATTTCCATGGGCCGTGCCAATAGAAATTGCCAGCGAGTCTACTTTTGTTTCCTTATAAAAGATTTTTGCCTCTTCTAGAGAAGTGTAAACTGAATCACTATGTTCATGATTTTCGTAATTATCTCCTGATCCTACATGACCTATCTCCGCCTCCACAACCACACCTTTTGCATGAGCATAATCAATAATATCTTTTGTCTTTCTTATATTCTCTGCCAAAAAATCCTGGGAAGCATCTATCATTACGGAAGAGAACCCTAGATCAATTGCTCTTTTGATGAAATCTATATTTTGACCATGATCTAGGTGAAGCACTATAGGCACACTAGATTTTTGTGCATAATATCTTCCAAATAAAGAAGCTTCTTCTAAAGACATCACTTCCTCATGGGCTTGAGCAAAGGCTATAATAAGAGGTAACTGTCGGCTTTCAGCTACGGATATATAGGCCCGTAATGTGTTTTGATCAACAAAGTTGGTAGCAGGAATAGCAAACTTTTTTCTTAAAGCAATAATAAATAATTCCTTAGAGGATACCAGCATAGTTATTGTTCACCTCCTTTACTCTTATAAGATTATTTTAAATACAGCGTATCATGTAAACGCTTACTCTTCATTTCTTTTTCCTTCCATAGTAATGTTGAAAAAAAAATTGTTTCGTCATTATAATCAAAAATAAACTTCTCCACAAGGTAAGGAGAAGTTTATTTTTTGCTCTGTTTCAACGAACTGAGCAGTAGTAATGAAAGTAAAGAAACTCTACTCAATATTATTCATACACTTTTCTAACGCATTTTTAACAAGATTTACATTTGTCGGGCAATTGTAGACCTTTTACCACCTAGATAATTTTCAAAACCATCTATACATGTATTAATAATCAAATCCTCCTGCATTTCAATATCTTTTACCAGCTTTATTGCTTCATCAAATTTGCCTACATCGAAGGAAATATGACTATCACTATTTATGATGATTGGAACTCTATGTTTTTTACATAACATGGCTATTTCATAACAATTTTTTTCACTGCCTTTTCTACTATTTATAAAAGAACTATTGTTTATTTCCACTAAGGTATTTGTTTTTTTCGCACCCATTACAAATTTTTTCTTATCAATGGGGAAAATTGGATTGCCAGGATGAGATATAATGTCTACATGTTCATTTTCCATAGTATTTAAAAGAGCTCTGGTATTCCCCTCCATATTCCAAGGTTCAGTACATGCCTCATGTAATCCTGCAATTACTATATCTAAGGTTTCCAGAATACTTTCAGGTACATCCAAATTTCCCCCTTGATCTAATATATTGGCCTCCACACCCCTTAGAATTTTTACCCCGTATAATTCTTTGGGCATAACTTTTAAATTCCTTATATAAGATAGCGGTGGACCGCCTGGAGTTTTAGGTCCATGATCTGTAATGGCGATATGTGTTAACCCCTTTTTGCTAGCCTCTAGGGCTATCTCTTGAATCGTACTATAGGCATGACCACTGGCCATTGTATGATTATGCATATCCATCAATAATTTCATTCATCTTCTCCTCATAGAACAAATTTATAGATTACTAATTTAATGGTAATTCTACTTTTATAATCCCCTCATAAATTATTAACACGAATTTGAAAGAGTTAATCTAAGATTAGAAAATTAAACTACTTATTATTTTTGATAATGGCTCACCAATACTCAGCTGTTTATACAATTGAGTAATTTTATTAACCATCTCCATAGGTAAGTGTTGTTCTAAATGTTCAAAAATTAGCTTTTCCTCCTTCATTTTATTATCCGATTGTTTGCCACCATAATAAACTGCACATGCAATAACTATTTCCATTAAATTTGTAGAAAAATTATATTTTTTCATAAGGAGTATCGGCCTAATCATTCGTTCATTTTTTCCTAACTTACGTTGAACATCTCCTACATTTCTCTCAATTGTATCCACAATTTTTTCATTTCTAAATTTTTTTAAGGCCATAAGTGTGAATTGCTCTTGTTCATCATAGTCTACATTAAATTCACGGGAAATACTTGAATTTAATTTTTCTGCAATTGAATCGGTTATTTTTAAAATATCTTTATCATTTGCTGCATTCGCATAATTTGTATAGCCTTTATAATATCCAGGATAGGCAATAGAAGCACTTAGGCAATTATAGGTATAGATCTTACGTTGGATTAAATCCCTAAAATTATTAACTGGAGTCATTCCATGATAATGCAGTTGAGTTGACAACGGCTCTAAATCATAAGGTAGATAATTTACATTTTCCGATAGGATATCTAAACAACCTTTATTTTTTACTAATGTTGTGCAAAAAATTATTGATTCTGATAGTTCAACTTGATTCTCTAATTTAGATAATCTTAATTTGGGGGAGGTCCCATTCTCACAAGTCATAATGATCATTTTATTTACTTTTTTTCTTACACTTAATGATTTATTGATTAAGGGTATAAGTTTATCCAAATTTTGTTCCCCAATAGCAGTAAAAACCATATCTGCATCGCTTAAAACTGTTATGGCTTGTTTATCCTCTGTATGGAATGCTGTAAAACCATCTATTTCAATTGATTTCTGCGTAGAATCATAAAATGAAACTTTATATTGCTTTTCTTTATTTAATAAATCTACTAATTCTTTATTCCTATCGATAAAATCAAAGGATTGTTTAGATTGCTTTAATAGACGAGCTATAAATCCACGTCCCGTTTGTCCTGCACCAATAATCACTATTTTTTTTCCCATATGAATTCCCCCTTTAAACTTTTTCTTTTTTCTGTACAACATAATTATAAGCAGCCCACTTTAAAAATATGGACTGCTTGTATAATTAATTTAGACTATAAGTTTCTTGCTCTTGTTCGCTGTATTGTCTGCTTTATCAATTGATGGTTTTAACAATCCAAGTAATACGGCTGTAACAATAGTACCAACAACTATTGCTACAACAAACCAGATTTTGCCTTCTACAGCTGGTAAAGTAATAAAACTTCCATGTGGGACAGGAGATTTAACCTTTCCAATTGCTGCAATTACAGCTGCTACAGCCGTTCCAATCATTGTGGATGGCAAAACCCGTTTAATGTCAGCTACTGCAAATGGAATAGCCCCTTCAGTTATTCCCATAAAGCCCATTAACCCAGCTGTTTTAGCAGCAGTACGATCTGCATCTGTCCATTTATTTCTAAATAACATGGTTGACAAGAAAATCCCCATTGGTGGTACCCCTGGACAAACACGATAGATGCCGTTTGGTTCATAAATCCCTTCACTCATTAAGGCAATAGTGAACATTGTTATGGTCTTTGTAATAGGTCCACCCATATCAAAAGCATTCATACATCCAATAACAATTGCTAGTAAAATAGAATTTGTACCACTTAGATTACCTAAAAATTGAAATAATGCATTTGTAAGCGAAGTTAATGGGACTGCAATAATATATATATACAGTAATCCAATAATCCCTGTTGAAAGTATTGGCATAATTAAAATTGGCATAATGGATCTTACTGCTGAATGAACTTTCCACGACTTCATCCATTTTACAAAATATCCAGCTATAATTCCTAATAACAATGCACCTAGAAATCCAGTCTTAGCCCCTGTTTCACCAATAGTGTTATTGGCAATATACCCCAAAACTATACCGGGCGTTAAACCTGGACGACCTGCAATTGAGTAAGCTATATATCCTCCCAGCACAGGGACCATCATTGCTAATGCCGATTTTCCAATTTCACTAATGTTCAACATAAATTGATTGGTAACCACAAATCCTTCTGAAGTTGCCTCACCGGTTGCAAAGGAAATAGCTAATAAGATACCGCCCACAACAACTACTGGCATCATATATGAAACACCAGTTAGCAAAGCCCTTTGAATATTCTTTGCTTCGCTTTTAAGTTTGCTCATCATTTATCCTTCCTTTCTTAATTTTTATTTGTATTATAAAAATCTAAGGCTTTATCAATGACTAATTCAGGATTAGATACAGCATCATTTACATTTGCATAATAAATCAACTTATCTTCAAATCTTTCTTCTTCTTCAATTGAAATGCTTACTGCCAAGATGACTAAGTCAGCTTCATCTACTTCTTCTTGTGAAAGTTCATTTTCAATACCAATGCTGCCTTGGGTTTCAAAGTGATGCTCAAACCCACGTTTTTCACACTCTTTTTCAAGAGATTCTTGTGCCATATAAGTATGGGCAATTCCTGTTGGACATGCTGTTACTCCTACTATTTTCATATTGTCTCCTTTCTAATATCACCATTAATTTGGTCTAATAACTGATAGGTTTCATCTCTGTTCTTGCATTCATCTAAACTTTTTCTAAAATCTTCATTCATTAAATTTTTACTAATTTTTGATAAAAATCGAAGGTGTGGGATGTTTTTCTCATGTTCTGCTACTCCAATCATGAATATTGTATCTACCTCATGATCATCTTTTTCATTCCATTTAAATTTCCTTGCTGTTTTTAAATATACAATAAATGATTGAGTAACTGTATTTGATTTCCCATGGGGTATAGCAAAGTTGTGACCTATAGCCGTTGAAAATTCCTCCTCTCTTTTTAATACTGCTTTAATAAATTCTTCTTTGCTTTTAAGCCAACCCATTTTATACACTTCATCTGTAAGTTTTTCAATCACTTCCTTTTGAGTATTTAGGGGTTCATTAACAAATACAAGCTCTTTTTGTATCAATTTCATTCCTCCATTCCTTGAAAAACATATACCAACTGTAATCATTGCTTGAGATATCAATTATTTATTGTTTCCACTTCGTTGACTAGTGGATATTTTATAACCCTAATTTATATGGATTTAAATCCTCTTGAGATAAATAACCATAAAAACAATGAATTTAATCTTCGCTAATAATCTGAGCTTCAAATAGTTTAAGGGATTTTTTTAATCCATCAATATTTTTTGATTTTATATCTTCTTTTTTGAATATCCCTCCTGCAGTACCTACATATTCATATCCAGAGGATAAAATCTCCTTAACATTTGATGCATTTACTCCTCCTACAGCCATCAGAGGTAAAGAACCTAATGGTTCACAGACCTTTCTGGCATAATTATGAGATAATTCATTGGCAGGAAAAACTTTAATAATATCGGCACCTAATTCAATTTGATTGTAAATCTCAGTTGGAGTAAATGCAGCTGGTATTGAGATTACCTTTTGCTGCTTACAATAGTCAATCATTTCCTTATTAAAGGAAATAGGAGATAAAACAAACTTGGCTCCCGCTTGTATCGAATCAACTAAATCCTTATACGATATGACTGTACCTGCGCCAATGAATAATTCTTCCCCAAATTCTTTATTTATTTCACGAATAATTTCTAATGAATTTTCAGTATTCATTGTAATTTCAATATTTCTAATCGAACTGTTGATTAATGTTTGCGCAACTGTTTTCACTTGCTTATAATTATATCCCCTCAAAATTACAGTTACTTTACCGATCATAATTTACCTTCTTTCTTTAAATTTTTTTAACTCCTCCATTTACAGGAAAAAGCTTTCCTTCTCATAAATATTGTTTGCTCTATTTATTGTAGGCCCCTCTAATTGCCGATTCCACAAAACGATAGCTATACTCCTCTAAATTCCAAACATTACTTGCATCATGTTCTCTAATTTCAACAGCAACATAGATTTCCTCTTGATGAACTTTAGTTTTAATAATCTGTCTTAAAATAGAAGATGCAACATGTTCATTCATAAAACCTTTTTGGTCAAAATTTCTATGCCAATCTCCATAGGCTTCATTGTCTTTATCTAATATAGCGTCAGCAAAATGTACTCTAGAAATATAGGGGGCAATCTTATTAATTGAATAATTAAATTCTTCTTCATTTAAAGCAAAATGTGCACTATCCCAACAAATTGATAGCTGATTTGCTTTCATTATGTCCTTTGGAAAACGATTTAAAAATTCATAGACCTCATCGGTTTTCCCTAATACATTTTTTTTGTGAGCAAATACGTCTAAAGGTTCAAATACTACCTTCATTGAATAGCTTTTTTCTTGAATATACTCAAGAATTTCTAAAATGGTTTTTTGAAATTGGTCAATTTGATCATATCTTTTATTTTCATCTTCACAAGGGCCACTAGCTATGCCTATAAAATCGCATTTAGTCAAAGAAGCCAGATCAATCATTCTCTTTATTTCATTAACCGCCTTAACTCTTAAAGTTTCATCCATACTCGAAGGATTTAATTTGGCTCTAGATATTTCTCCCGTTATCCAATAAGTTGTATTCCATTGGTTCTTGGATTTTATGGATTTAAACTTGTTTATTAGATGCTCGTCCCTAATCAACCTTGTTTCAATACTTTGATATCTTAATGGTTTTGATAAATCATCATATAGTTTTTCTAAAGTTTTAGTATCATGGGTGAGCGGATCAAAAATATTTGAAACAAGTAAAGAATGCTTAAATACATTTTTATTGACCATTGTTAATCCTCCTCCATCTTTATTTCTTGTTCTATTATAAAAGCAAAAAGCATGCCATTATCAAATAATGACATGCTTTTTCATATTATTTATAATGATATTTTTTCTATCCGTGATTTTCAATCCCTGAGTAAAACCTCGTTCTACCGCCATTCCTCTATATTCATTGAAAAACTTTGTTGAGTTTTCTTTATATCGTTTTTAAAAATTATTTTTCCTCTTCCTCAGGTATTTCCACATAAAATGACATTTTTTGCATTGAAGAATAAACCTGACAGGTTTTGTGATAAATCCAGTCCTGTGAATATTTATCATACATCAACATGTCTTAAAATTATATTTTTGATTTCAGCTTCGCTGTCCGTTTGCTTTATTTTCTTTAAAACTTCCCCATTCAATAAAACCTTATAAAAGTCTTGAAAATATTTCTTGGAATCTTTTCTATATACAATCATAAAAATAGCGTCAACTGTTTTTCCTTCTCCCCAAAATATGGGTTTTTTTAATGTAATAATATTTACAATAGGTTTTTTGACATATTGCGGTAATCCATGGGGAATTGCGATATCCCCTTTCATAGAAGTAGAATTGATCATTTCTCTTTTATACACACTTAAAAGGAATTTTTCATCTACATACCCTTGATGCACAAGTTTATCTACCATGTAATCTATTGCTTGGTTCTTGTTTTCAAATTCTAAGTTACATTCTATCAATTTCTCGTCTAAAATTTTCCCAACATTATTTTCTACATCTTTTTTTGTTGAATTTGTTATTAAATTATTAAGTTGATTAATTCCCTGATTACTTAATATACTCTGAATAGAAATAAAGGGTATATCTTTTATTTCTGGATCTATAGTCCCTACAAAACATAATATATGATAATTTTGACTTATTTTCTTTATTTCTAGATCAAGATTAATGGGGGAAAATAGTCCTACTGGAATAACTTTTATATTTTTTTCCGATTTTTCAGCATATTCTTCTATATAATGTTTAATTTTTTCTGCTGTTCCTTCACCTGTTATACATGTGGTGACAATAGCCTTTGGCAATAATGTATTTGCATTTATTGCTTTATTTGTGTCGATTTCCTTATTAGGAATTCCATCATTTTTAATGGATTTTACTATATCCTCCAAAGTTGATTGGGGGAAGATTGCTCTTCTTGTTACCTCTAAAGCCATAATGGTGTCCACTCGTTCTACTACTCTTACATATATTCCCGTTTCTCTAGTTATTATGTCGCCAAAGGTCACTAAAGAACCCATATCGACTAATAGTAGACATCCTTTTCCCTGATCTACTTTTTTAATGATATCAATGGTTTTCGCTAGGGTATCCTTTGGATTTTCACTCAGGGGCATTTCAATTCCTATGGCGTGTTGTGTATTGAGTAATGTATTTGTTACCTCAACAATGGCCTTACCAACTTTTCCGTGGGTTAGCACTATAACCCCCACTCGTTTTTGGTCAGCATCATAAGCCTCAGAAAAGTTTTTTATATACATTGCTATAAATCCTATTTCTTCTTCAGGTAATTCAATCATTAATTCCCCATTGATTTTCTCTGCTATTTTTTTTGCTACCTCATATTCCCCATGATATTTGCTCTTGATCTTCCTTAGTTCAGGGTTGATAATTTCTTTTCCCTTTAATATCCTTTCATAGGTAGCACTTAAATGAATTGCCAATGAATAATAAAAATCATCTTCTAATTTATCATAGTAAACTTTTGCAAGTTTATAGCATTGATCCACTAATTCTAATATTTTTGATCCCACTAGGTTTTTAAGTTCAATTTTATTCAGGGTATTTTTAATATTGCTATTTTTAACAAAGTTTTCTAGCTCAGTTTGAACTTCTCTACCAATTACTAAATTTATCTCTTCTGAATTTAATCCTTGGTTTTCAAGCTCAATAGAACGTTTTTCAATAAATTGATAAATCTTATTTGGCATAATATATCTATTGGATTCATCTAAAGAGTGTTTTGAATGGTCTACATCAAATACTAAATGATTGCTTATATAGCTTTCTATTTCTTGAGATTTACGATCAATATTCAATATCCCTCGCCTGACATGACTGGCCAAATCCGATATTTTTATTTTTAAAGTCTCTTTTTTTTCTAGAACAGCATTTAATAAAGCTTTAGCGCAGGCAACCTGTATATCACTTTTTAGCTGTCCTATATTTCCCGGACAATCATAAAGCATCAATAATCGGATAGCATCAATGTCTACAGTTATTTTCTTATTAATTCTTTTTGCTTCTTTGTCAAAAAAAACTTTTATAATTTCTAATCTTTCACTATAGGTTCTTTTATTTAAAGAAGGGAGTTCGATAATCATAGGTATTCTTCTTCTCAAAGTTAAAAGCAGAGATGAATCTGGATCTTCTGTAGTTGCCGCAATAATCATTAAATTAACCTTATGGTTACTTTCAGTTTCCCCTAACCTTCTATATTCCCCTTTATCCAGTATACTAAATAAAATTTCCTGTCCTTCATTGGGCAATCTATGTATCTCATCGAGAAACAAGATGCCTCCGTCGGCTTTAGCAACAAGACCATCTTGATCACTATCGGCACCTGTAAAAGTTCCTTTTTTGTATCCAAAAATATTCGATAATAATAATTGTGGATTATCGGCATAATCAGCACAGTTAAACAAAATGAAGGGAGCTTTTTCCTCAAAATTACTTGTGGTAACAGCATAGCTATGCATAGATTCAGCAAGTTGGCTTTTTCCCACTCCTGATGGTCCTAATATTAATGTATGAAGTCCCTTAGGTGGATATAAAATAGCAGCTTGTGCCTGTCTTATTTGCAATTTTATACTTTCTTCTGCTCCGATAATCTCACGAAAGGATTTCCCCTCAACCTCCTCAGTTTTAGATTGGCTTTCTCTATTTATTAAAGGTTTCTCCTTGCTGTTTCCTGGGTCCATGGAATGGTTCTTATGGCTTATTTCTTTGATTAATGCTAGTGATTTATGTCTTGATATGGAAAAACCTATGCTATTCAATCTTGACATAAGTTCTCTATGGGAAATACTTGGTTCTTGATGAATAATGTCTTTAGCATAGGTAAAGATAACTAAATCTAATCTTTCTCTAGAGTTTGGAATATTTAATTCTTTTCTCAACTGTGTTACTCTATCTCTTGTTGTATTTAAAAGCTCAGCAATTTCTTGATCTGTTAAGGGCTTATATTTATCTTCATTTTCTATAATATTTTCTACTTTAAGCCTCATCAGAATCACCCCTTTTAAATATCATAATTTGAACATTTTAGCTAATTATGTTAGTAGGTAGGAAGGGTTAAGATTGTGCATAACCAGTCTTCTCTTATCTAATCTCAATCTCTTTCCACTTTCCTCTTTTAAACCGAAAAAATAGCAAAGAAGATTCTACTACGAATTGTATAGCCGTTACTACCCAGACATAGACTACACTTAATTTTAATACAAAGACCACCAAAATGATGAGGGGAATTCTCACTCCCCAATTGGTAATGGCGCTGATAAGAAAAGGCCCTCTGGTGTCTCCTGCTCCCCTCAGAGCACCGGATAATACCATGGCTAGTCCAATAGTAATTTGCTCAAAGGCGGCTACTTTTAGACATAGAGCTCCCAATTGTCTAGCCTCTGCATGGTCGGTAAAGAAGGACATCAAGATATGAGGAATAAAGAAAAATATTAATCCTATTGCCCCCATAAGAATGACGGTCAGAATGGCTGCAATCCAACCGTTTTTTTCTGCCTCTTTTTTATTCCCCGCTCCAAGACTTTGTCCTACTAGAGTAGTGGCCGCTATGGAAAAACCATAGCCTGGCATAAAGGATATGGACTCTGCGGAAACCGCTACTTGATTGGCTGCAAAGGGGATTGTCCCCAATTGGATAATAATAAAAGAAGAAAGTAGCCTGCTGCCATTGTCCATGAGTTCTTGTCCCCCTGCAGGCAAACTTAATTTTAGCAGTTGTTTAAGGTTCTCAAAGTTCCAGGTTTTTAAATCTTTCATGTGGACTTTTATTCTAATTTTTCCACTAAGGATAATCAATAAAGACAAAATTCCTCCAATAATCAATGCTCCTGCGGTGGCTATAGCTGCTCCTTGGACACCCATTTTAGGAAAACCAAATTTTCCAAAGATCAGCACATAATCTCCTACTAAATTGATTATGTTTATCACTGCAGCTACCACTAGAGGAGCTTTGGTATTCCCTGCTCCCCGAATAATTCCGCTAATTACTGTTGTGGGGATGGCAAACAAAAAGCCCCATAGAACGATCTTCATATATTGGGTACCCAGCCTAACGACCTCGCCTTCAGCATTCACAGCGATTAATATTTTCTCTGCAAATATCCATCCTAAACTGCAAACCACAATACTAATGATTAGGGAAAGTTTTAGCGCTTGAGCTGCTGTTTTTTCAGCTTTATGAAATTCCTTTGCTCCATAGTATCTGGCAATGATGGCCGCTGCTCCAATGCCAATAGCCCCTAAAATGTTTAGAACGGTATATACCATCTGGCTGCTTAGACTGGTAGCCGTAACTGCAATAGCCCCCACGCCTTTTCCAATCATAGCGGTATCAAATACCCAAACCATCATATTGAGCATCATTTCTAATACAGCAGGCCAAGCCAAATGTAGAATTTGTTTTACTTTCTGTGAGTGATCCATCATAAACTGGGTCATTTTTCATCATTCCTGTTCTTTTATTTTACATAAATTGAACCACCTATTGTAGTCATTAAATCTGAACTGGTTGTAAGATCTAGACTCAAGATCTTTCGCCATGGCTCAGGATGAAAATAAAGCACTTTGGGGTGTCCTCTACCTGAGGTGGTTCACTATCGATTATTTTTATTTTTTATTTTATTCCATAGTCTTTTCATTATACTTTCTTTTTCCTTGGCTGTATAGACTATTTCTGAGTATTGAGGAAGAGGAAGAACGCCTAAGGCTCTTAAACCATAGGGATAAGCTTTCAATTCTTTAGTATATCCTTCTCCCTTATAATCCTCACCCTTCACCCATACAAAGGTAGGAAATTGGCTTAAAAGTTGAAGGATATCCTCCTCACAATTGATGGGAAAATTATTAATAGAATGAATAATATCGCCTCTTTGAATTCCCATTTTGTGCGCTGCCGATCCCTCTAAAACCTCTAGCACCCGAAGTCCTCTTTGGGGAATAGTAAATAATGGAACACCCTCTTGTTCTTCTTTCCTTCCCTGCCAAATCAAAAACTCATGGGCAGCAGGAGCGAAGAAAGCAGCAATCCATTGCACCTCATAAACTCTAGAGGATAGGATAGATAAGATCAGGAGGATAACACTATAAGCTCCTAATTTAATCGCTGATTTTTTCACTTTAACCTTTGGGGGTTGGGTAAGGGCGATATCCCCATAGCCCAAGGCAGCAACAACGGTTAGTATAAGGAAAATCAAATCCTCTCTAAATTGCAATTCTCCCATAGGCTTAATGATGGGCCACCAATCCGGCATTTGAATTTGGCCGGGAGAGGGAATTTGATTACTGATCATTATGGTCATGATGATAATGGGAATGGGCCAAAAACGATGCAAACTATAGCCTCCTATATGTTTCCCATCTCCCCTATCTAAAATGATCGGCAGGCTATCCTCACTTCCATTGGTATAAATTAAAATGCTTTCTACAAAATGTAATATAGCCACTAAAGCCATCAATCCTGGTACATCTATTTGAGGAAAACCAAAAATGAGACTAAATAAAGATAATAGTCCCCCTGCATAGGAAAAACATAGATAACGAGCATTGATCATAAATAAAATTAAGGCAATAGGCCACAAGTACTTCAAACCCTCTTGCCGAATAGAAACTCCTATAATAATCATGAGTGTACTTCCTAAAAGACCTCCTATTAATCCATGAAAGGTGGAGTTAACGGTCTTCATTAGGGCACTTCTTCTTATCACTCCTAGCATCTTTATTTCCCTAGGGGTTTGTTTTTTATATTGGGTGTACACTAAAAAAAGTACCACCCAAAAGATTGGATGGAAAATAATCCGAGTAAGGGATGTCATTCCCATCCAAAGGGCATCAATTATGGGCTTCATATTTTACCCTCCTATTGAGTGGATATTTTAGATTTTAGTACCTCTATCGCTTTTTTCAATTGAGGATCTTCACTTTGATCTGTTTTGCCCTCTTCACTTAAAGCTTCAGGCATTTCTATAACAATATCAGGTTCGATACCTTTTCCATGGATATTTATGCCATTGGGAGTGAAATATTCAGCAGCTGTATATTTCATTCCTGAACCATCAGATAGGCTTTCCACATCCTGTACAAGGCCTTTTCCAAAGGTGGTGGTCCCAACTAATGTCCCAGAATTGGTATCCTTCACTGCTCCTGATAATATCTCTGAAGCACTAGCACTGCCACCATCTACCAATAGGACCAAGGGAATATCCAGTTTGTGTTTTTTATCAGAAAATTCCTCTCTCTTATTCCCCGCTCTATCCTCTGTATAGACGATAAGCTGTTCATCTAATATTTCATCTGCAATCTTGACTACCTCATTTAATAAACCTCCAGGATTCCCCCTTAAATCAATGATCAAGCCTTTTATATTTTTCCCCTTTAGGGTATTTAATTGGCTGATAAAGTCTTCAGAGGTTTTTCGATCAAACATACTAATTCGGACATAGCCTAAATCCCCATTAATGGTATTGCTTTTTACTGTTTTTATCCGAATAATCTCCCGGGTAATTTCTTTTTCAATATTATCTTTTTGTCCTTCTCTAGCGATGGTAAGAATTACCTTTGTACCTGGTTCGCCCTTCATTTTATCTACTACCTTGTCTAGCTCTACACCGATGACATCTTCTCCATTGACTTTGACGATTTTGTCTCCGCTTTTTAAACCTGCCTTTTCCCCCGGAGTATCCTCAATAGGGGCAATAACAGTGATTAGACCCTTTTCATCTATGGTCACTTGAATACCGATTCCTCCAAAGGATCCTTCCGTTTCTGTCATAAAATTATTATATTCCCTTGGGGTCATATATACCGTATAGGGATCACCGATGGAGTCAAACATGCCTTTTAGGGCACCCTCCATTAAGGCATCATCCTCTAAGGGTTGATAATAATTCTTTTCCAAAAAATCCTTGAGCATAACCATTTTTTTTAATCCAATTGCTGTATCCTGGCTATCTGTTGTCAAGAGTACTTTATTTCCAAAGGCCAGAGACAAAGTATTGGAAAATAAAAAAGTAGCTGTATTCGTAATAATCAAAAGTAAAATAACAGCCAACCAAAGTTTTTTCTTGTTTTTCATTTACGCCACCTCATTAAAAGTTTAGAATAATTGGGTTTTCTATAATTATATGTTCTACCGTTTATTTTTATTAACTATCTTTCATTATAACATCACTATAAACTTTTTCAAAAAATAAGCTCTCGATCTCAAAGAAAAAGCAAGCCATTTTTGGCTTGCTTTTATTATCATTACCTTAAATATGGAATTGGATTGGTGTGATTTCCATTTAATCTAACTTCGAAGTGAGAGTGAGGTCCTGTGGAGTTTCCTGTAGAACCAACTTTGGCAATCACTTGTCCTTTGGACACTTTTTGTCCTGCACTAACTAAAAGTCTACTATTGTGAGCGCCCAATACTGATTTACCTCCACCGATATCCACGATGACGGTGTTCCCATATCCTCCTAAATATCCTGAGTGAAGAACTACTCCATCCGCAGGGGCAAGTAAATTATGACCAGTAGGTGCAGGAATATCAATACCGGTATGGAAGCTTTTTACTTTATTTATGGGATGGATTCTCCAGCCATAAGGGGAGCTTATGTTGGTGCGTCCCGGTACAGGCCATAGTAAGGCTCCTCCGGTATACTGTCCGCCGCCCCCGCTATTATTACTTGAGCCACCACTGTTACTTGAACCACGATTATTCCCTGCATTATTAGATTGGTTTTGCTTTGCTTGTTCTCTTTGCATTGCTGCTTGTATGATTCTTTTAGCAGAGGCAGCATCTGCTTCTAACTGTTTAACTTGTTTTTCATACTCATTAATATCGGTATTCATTTTGCTTAAGTAATTTTCTCTAGATACTTGTAAGTTTTTTACCTCTTGGGCTTTGCTTTCCAATTGGTTTTTTAGAGTAATCATTCTTTGTTGTTCTTTTTCAATTTGCTCTTTTTTTGTTTCTACTTCGTTGCGCTTTGTTTCCAAAGAAGTTAATAATTCATAATCATAATTCATTACTGTTTTGATCACATCAAAGCGGGAAAAGAAATCTGAAAAGCTTTTTGAATCTAATAATACTTCCAAATAACCTATATTCCCATTTTTGTACATTACCCGCACTCGTTCAGCTAGGGTTTCATTTTGTTCTTCTAGTTTTTCCTCGGCCTCAGATAATTCTTTTTTCGTCTTCTCCAAGGATTGATTGGTAACTGCTAGATCAGCTTGTGTTTTTTCCAATTTGCTATTGGCATCTTGTAATTTATTATTGATGGTTGCCAATTCATTTTTTACTTCCTTTTTTTCCTCTTGCTTTTCCTTTAGCTTGTTTTGTACCTCTTTTTTGTCCTTATTTGCATTATCAAGCTGTTGTTGACCTTTTTTGATGTCATTGGTCGCCATAGCCATAGGTGGCAAAACTGCTGCAATAAAAAGAATCATCATTAAAACAATACTTATTTTCCTTTTCATCTGTATCCCCCTTGATTTCCATTATACTTTTAAGAACTTTCTTATCGATAAAATACTTCCTAAGGCTCCAATAATAATACCCATGATGATAAAGAAGAAAGTTAGCTGTGTCATCAGGGCACTAGCAGGTATTAAGGAATCAGAAAGCACTGAAATCATTGTGTTGCTGGTCAAGCCTGTAAAATAATAATAGCCATATCCCAACACCAGTGTCGAAAACAATGCACCAATGAGACCCAATAAAGCTCCTTCCATTAAAAATGGCCATCGCACATACCAATTTGTGGCACCTACATATTTCATGATGTTAATTTCTCTCTGTCTTGCAAATACCGTTAGTTTTATGGTATTGGATATAATAAATATGGAAACAGCTGTTAAAATAATTGTAAGGATCAAAGTAATCAAGCGAGCAAAGTATGTAGATTGCAATAGCTTGTCCACAATTTCCTCTCCATATTTAACCTCTTCCACACCCTCTATGTCCTCAAGAAATTCTGATACCGCTTCTGCATCCTTTGGATCCTTTAGTTTTAATATAAAAGAGTTTGGCAGGGGGTTATTTTCCTCCAACCCTTTCATTAAGTCTTCTCTTTGTCCTATTTGCTCTGAGAAGTTTTTTAAAGCCTGTTCCTTTGTCTCTAATTCTACACCTCCAATCTGCTTATTTGTTTTTATGTTTTCTTCTATAGCCTTTATTTGATCTTGCTCTAACTCATCTTCTAAGTATGCTTTTAATTCAATCGTTGATTCAACGGTATCCGCTAGGTATTGAATATTCATCATAAATACCAAAAATACTCCCATCAGTACCAAAACAGCAATAACAGAACCAACGGAGGCTAGGCTCATTAAGGAGTTTCGCCGTATATTATTGACTACATCCCTGGCAAAAAATCCAAAGGTCCTAATTTTCATGGTCATACACACCCTTCTGTTGATCACTGACTATTTCTCCATTGCTTAGGATAACCACTCTTTTCTTTGCCTCATTAACAATTTCTTTGGCATGGGTAGCCATGATAATGGTGGTTCCACTATAATTAATTTTATATAATACATCCATAATCCCCTGAGCTGTTTTAGGGTCTAGGTTTCCTGTAGGCTCATCACAAATCAAAAATTTGGGTTTATTTACTATGGCTCTGGCTAAGGCAACTCTTTGTTGTTCTCCCCCAGATAATTGGTCAGGATAATTATTAGCTCTTTCACTAAGTCCTACCATGCTCAATATCATGGGCACCTGTTTACTAATATTTTTCGGATGTTCTTCAATAATTTCCATAGCAAAGGCTATATTCTCATAAACTGTTTTATTGGGTAGTAACCTAAAATCTTGAAAAACAACCCCTATGTTTCTTCTTAAATAAGGAATTTCCCTTTGTCTGAGGTAGGTAATATCGCGGTCATCCAATAAAATTTTACCCGCTGTAGGATTTTCCTCCTTTAATAATAATTTAATAAAAGTGGATTTGCCGGCCCCACTGGCACCTACTATAAATACAAATTCACCTTTTTCTATATAAATATTAATATTTTTTAAAGCTTTATGTCCATTTTTATATTCCTTGGAAATATCTATCATTTCAATCACTGGCATCACTCCTGTATCTCATCACCTATTTACATTTCTTGGGCTTTGTAAATAAAATGTATCAAATGTTAACTATATTATAACAAAAACTTGTCCATATACATAATCCATTTATTTCTTTTTTTACAAAAAATACATTCTGTTTTTTGTGTTCTTACAATAAAACCTCTTTATTCCCTTTGTTTCCAGCCTATTCTAGGTAGATACCCCTATTTAAATTTTTTTCTGCCCCTTTTAGTATTCGTCAAATATATACAAAATCCTTTTATCATTTTTCTACAATTTCTTTAGATTAGCTCTTTATTAAGTCAATGGATATAATATAATGGATTAACTCATGGATTTATCCTATAATAAAAATAATTACTTTATAAAATAAGGAGTCCAAGTGATGAATAAATCAGATATTCGTAAGGAAATACATATCAAAATAAATGCATTATCCCCTCAAGAAATACAGGAAAAGAGTGAGAGAATGTTTGAAAAATTATATTCTCTACCTATATACAAAAACTCTACGACCATTATGACCTATGTGAGTATTAGAAATGAAGTGGATACCCATGTTTTTATTAAAGAATCTATTCATCGAGGTAAAAATATCATTGTTCCCATGTGTAAGCCCGATACCAAAGAGCTTATTTTGTCAAAACTGTTGGATTTAGATCTGGACCTAGAAAGAGGCTTTTACGGGTTATTGGAACCTAAGGCTAATTGTATTCGCCCTGTAGAAGCCAAGAATTTAGATATGATTGTGGTGCCGGGCTTAGCCTTTACAGAAAAAGGCCAACGTTTAGGACAGGGGGCAGGGTATTATGATCGGTTTTTGTCTTCCCTATCAGAGCATGTACCTACCATTGCTCCCACCTTTGAACTTCAGCTTGTTGATGCCCTCCCCACAGACTCCCATGATGTACCTGTGGATTATATTTTGACGGAGAATAGGTTGATTTCATGTGCAGAAAAAAAATAGTATCATAGTAGAGGTAGAGGATCCTCTGCCCTTACTATGATGCTATTTTATCTTGCTCTTTTGTCTATGGTCTAGATGGATATTCATCTTTCTTGATTATTTTGTTTTATTATTTTTCTTTCCCATAATTTTTTACACTTTCTAAAAAGCCCCTTAGTTTTTTTACCACTTCACAATAGGCCGTGCCCTCTTGATACTCTCCTTGGTCATCTAGCACGCCTGCAGGAATACCTGTTAATAGTTCAATGCCTTCTTCTATTGTTTTGACCCCATAGATATGAAATTGGCCTTCTCTTACCGCTTCTATCACTTGGTCTTTAAGCATCAAGTTTTTTATGTTTTGGTGGGGAATTAAAACTCCTTGCTCCCCTGTCAATCCCTCTATCTGACAGACATCAAAAAAGCCTTCTATTTTTTCATTGACTCCTCCAATGGGCTGAATCTCTCCCCGTTGGTTTACAGAACCTGTCACGGCTAGACCTTGTTGAATGGGGAGGCCTGATAGGCTGGATAGCAGGGCGTATAGTTCTGTACTGGAAGCACTATCCCCATCAATGCCTCCATAGGATTGTTCAAAGGTAAGATGAGCTGAAAGGGCTAAAGGACTTTTTTGGGCAAATTGGGCTCCTAGGTATCCGCTTAAAATATATACCCCCTTATTATGAATATCTCCCCCCATGTTACTTTCTCTCTCAATATTCACAATTCCTTTTTGCCCTACAAAGGTAGTTGCTGTTATTCTAGAGGGTCTCCCAAATCTATATTTCCCCAGTTGATAGATTGCTAAGCCATTTACCTGGCCTATCTTTTCTCCTTGAGTATCAATGAGAATATCTCCCTGTTTTATCGCTTGTTGTAATCTTTCCTGGTAAAGATTTGATCTATACTTTCTTTCATGAATGGCTTTTTGTATATGCTCCTCTGTTATGACCTCTTCCTCCATGAGCTCAGCCCAGGTATCTGCTTCATATAGTATTTCTACTAGAGGGTTAAATCTTGTGGATAATTTATATTGGTTCTCGGCCAATCGACCACTGTATTCTACCATTTTGGCAACGGCTGTTTTATCAAAGGGTTTTAATCCATCATCCTCACAATGGGTGCGAATAAAGCTAGCCAATTTGCTCATATTTTCTATATCTCGGTTCATTTCTACATCAAAGTCTGCCTTTATTTTAAACAATTTGCGAAAATCTTCATCATAATAATAAAGCAATTGATAGATATCCGGATTTCCGATAAGGATTACTTTAATATCTAA
The DNA here is from genome assembly GCF_024622505.1 of Irregularibacter muris. NCBI lineage: Bacteria > Bacillati > Bacillota > Clostridia > Eubacteriales > Eubacteriaceae > Irregularibacter > Irregularibacter muris. The sequence continues at coordinate 5,286 of NZ_JANKAS010000007.1, read as the reverse complement.
AGGCATGGCATCGGGCTTGATGGATGAGTTGGCTATTAAACCCAATTGTTCTCCTATGTTTTCTATGATAATTTTTGATGTCTTTAATGCTCTTTTTAAAGCCTCCCATGCATAGTTATTACTTAAAATATCCATAGCTTGAATAATGATATATCCCCCATTGGCTTGATGTAAATATCCTGGTTTTATCTTTGTAAAGTCAGTGGTCAAAACTCCCATCTTATTTTCATATTCCACCTTGCCCATGAGATTGTAAAAGGTAGGATTCTCGGCTGTCACTATAGGAGCTCCTGTGGTTTGGCTATTATCCACCAAAAGATTTACGGCATATTTCTTGATTACATCTTCTTCTGCACCTATTGTCAAAACTTCTAAGGGACTGGATCCTTCCTCCTCTTCTACCCCCTTGAAATCATCTATATTTCCCAATATATCCTCTTGCACCGACTCCAGATACTTTGTAATATCCTTACATTTTTTATATTTTTCCTTTAATTCTTCTATACGATAGCCTACAACCATCAGAGCCGTTTTGTTATCTAAATCTTCCAAAGCGCCCTTGGCTTCCTTTTCTAAATTATAAATTTTATGGGAAATCTCTACAGCCTTTTCCTGCAACAAGGTAGATTTTTTCTCCATTTCTACTAATTGAGTGGAGTCAAGTTCTTCATATTCCTCATCCTCCATGGGTTTATCATCCACTATGGGGACACTGATAAATCCTCCCCCCGATTGTTTGATGATAAAACCATGGTCTTTTGCAATATCATTTAATCTTTCAATGACTTTGCCACTTCTCTCTTGAAACTCCCGGAGGATAAAAGCACGCTCCTTTTGATAACTCTCCTCATTAAAAGCCTTGGGAATATCTATTTTTAAATCCTCCACAAAGTCTTTCATATCTTTTTGAAAAACTTTTCCTACCCCCACTGGAAGCTGTAACAATTTAGAGCTGTATTTATTTTCAAAGTTATAAACATAGCACCAATCGTATAACTTACCTTCTCCCTTGGCATTCTTTTTTACAATGGAATTTGTGTAACTGGTTTTCCCCGTTCCTGCCATACCTGCCACATAAATGTTATAACCATTTTTTTTCACATTTAATCCAAATTCCATGGCCCTTCTTCCCCGCTCCTGGCCTACTATTCCTTCCAGTCTAGGGATTTCCTCTGTAGTTTCAAATTCAAACTTTGTAGGGTCTACAGTATTCTTCAAGGATTTATATGGAATCCTTGCCCTTTCTTGCAAGGATCTTTTATTATTTTGCGCCATAGCTTTCCCCCCATGATTTATGATGTTTTCTTTGCCTCTTACTTTTACTTACTCATTGATTACCCTTATTTTCCTTTTAAAAATATATTCTTCCTATTATCTATATTACGATTTGCTTTTTTTGTTCATGACATATAATCATAGGGACAGCAAAAAACGTGGGTGCGGCCCACGTTTTTGAAAAAATAATCTTATTAATTTTTTTCTGGAATTTTTATTACTTGCCCCAATTGGAGCACAGAAGATTCAGAGAGATTGTTTGCTTGTAGAATATCTTTTACAGGGATTCCATATTTTTCTCCGATTACGTAGATGCTGTCCCCTGATTGTACTGTATGTTCACGGCTATTGGTCTTCTGTCCATTTTCAGAGGATGAGGTTTCTGTCTTCCCTCCCTCTTTCTTCGCTGACCGAAGAGAGGACATGGTTTTTTTGTCTAGCTTTCCTGTAGCTTCCAACTTATTTTCCTCTTGATATTTTAGTATTGCATTATAAGTCATGGAACCAAAGGCACCGTCAGGCTTGGATTGTAGGTAGCCCAATTGACTTAAAACAGTCTGGTATTCCTTAATTTCGGCCCCCGCATCACCCTTTTGAAATTCCTTGCTTTGTCCATCTTCCTCCTCTTCCTCAGAAAGATCTTGGGCTGCATCATCTTTAGATTTATCCTTTTCAGCGATCTTTTGGTCCTTAGGTAGATCGGTGCCATTAAGTACAACTTGCATTCGTGTAATATCACTACCGGTTAAGCCTATTAAATCATTTTTACCCATAAATTGTTTTGCTACAAAGGTAGAAGTAAGTCCAATAATTATAGTAAAGGCAATGAAATATATTATAGTATGTTTTAGCATTTTTAGATTCAACCCTATCTCCCCTTTTTCTGACAAAATACGCTTATGTGTTTATCAGTATTATTCTATCATAGGCAAGATGAATTTCAAATATTTTGGGGATATTTGTCCTAGGAATTTTTTCTATTCTTTATAGAAAAGCATGATATCCTAGGATATCATGCCTTTGATAAACTTTATTATTTTGTTTTTCTTTCTATAACCGCTTTTGCTTTTGCTACGATGTTTTGTGCAGTTAGTCCATATTTCTCCAATAGGGCATCAGGCGTCCCAGACTCTCCGAAAGTATCCATAACTCCCACTCTTTGTACGGGCACCAATGTATTCTCTATAATCACTTCGGCTACTGCACTGCCCAATCCTCCAATAATGGAATGTTCCTCTGCCGTAACAATAGCTCCCGTCTCCTCAGCTGCCTTTAGGATAGCCTCAGCATCTAGAGGTTTTATCGTAGGCATATTGATCACTCTTGCGGATATCCCTTCTTCAGCCAAAATATCTTTAGCCTTTAAGGCTTCAAATAACATAATTCCCGTTGCAACAAGGGTTACATCTGTCCCCTCCGTCATTTGTATGGCTTTTCCTATTTCAAAGGTATACTCTTCATCAAATACTATAGGTAATCCAGGTCGTCCTAGACGTATGTATACTGGTCCTTTATACTCAGCAGCAGCATTTACGGCGGCCATGGCTTCTATTCCATCAGATGGGCACAATACCACCATGTTGGGAAGGGATCTCATAATCGCTAAGTCTTCGATAGATTGGTGAGTTGCTCCATCTTCTCCTACGGTCAGCCCCGCATGGGTAGCTGCTACTTTTACATTTAATTTTGGATAACATATAGAATTTCTAATGATTTCAAAGGCTCTTCCAGTAGCAAATACGGCAAAAGTGCTGGCAAAGGGTATTTTCCCTGCTGCAGCAAGACCTGCTGCTGTGCCCATTAAGTTTTGTTCTGCTATCCCCATGTTGAAAAATCGATCTGGGTACAGTTCTCGAAAGTTTGCTGTTTTTGTAGAACCCGAAAGGTCTGCATCTAAAACAACGATATCTTTATTTGTCTCTCCTAGTTTGGCTAGGGCCTTGCCATAAGCATCTCTAGTGGCCATTTTTTGTGACATTATCTAACCCCTCCTAACTCTTCATAGGCTTGTTGTGTCTGCTGTTCATTAGGTGCCTTTCCGTGCCATCCAGCTTGGTTTTCCATGTAAGAAATGCCTTTTCCTTTAATGGTTTCGGCTACAATCACTGTGGGTTTCCCCTTATATTCTACAGCTTGTTTCAAGGCCTTTAGTACCTGATCAAAATCATGTCCGTCTTCTACTTCCATGACATTCCAACCAAAGGCTGCAAATTTTTCTGCGATAGGTTCAGGATTCAATACATCTCTTATACAACCATCAATTTGTAATCCGTTGTGGTCTACAATAGCGATTAGATTATCTGTTTTATAATGCCCGGCCGCCATAGCCGCTTCCCAAATCATTCCCTCTTGAATTTCTCCATCTCCTAAAAGGGCAAATACATGATAATCTTTGTTGTCTAATCTAGCAGCTAATGCCATACCATGTGCCGCAGATAGGCCCTGTCCTAGGGAACCTGTAGACATATCTACTCCCGCTACATCCTTCATATCAGGATGTCCTTGTAATTTACAATCTATTCTTCTAAAATCACAAAGTTCATCCTTAGAAAAAAATCCTTTTTCCGCTAAGGTTGCGTAAAGTAAGGGAGAAGCATGTCCTTTAGATAATACAAATCTATCCCTATCTGAATTTTTATCATCCTTAGGATCAATATTCATGATTTCAAAATACAGTGATGTTAAAATTTCTACTGAGGATAGGGATCCCCCTGGATGCCCTGATTGGGCACTGGATGTTTGTTCAATAATACTGTGCCTAATGTTTCTAGCTTTTTCCTGCAAAAACTCCTTAGATGCGACTGTCATTTTTTTCCCTCCTATTTATGATTGGTATAATCTTTAAATCCTTCTCCAAGTACTTCTCGTACTTCAGAGAGAATGACAAAAGCCCTTTGATCTACTGAATGTACAATTTCTTTCATTTTATTTACCTGCGCCCTATTCACTACACAAAGCAATACATTCCTATCTTCCTGAGTATACATCCCTTGGGCCCTTAGGGCAGTTACTCCCCTATCCAATTCCTTCATAATCTCCTGGGCAATTTCCTCGGGATGATTAGAAATAATATAGAAAGCCTTTGCATATCCTATACCTTCTTGGGTAAAATCCAACATTTTTACTGAAGCATATAAACAGATTAAAGAATATAATGAAACTTCCGGTTGTCTAAAAACTAATCCTGCTGCTACAACAACGCAAAAATCAATGACCATAAGTATAGCTCCCACCGTAAACCCGGGAATAAATTTATGTACAATGGCAGCCGCTAAATCTGTTCCTCCTGTCGTACCTCCATAGCGGAATACAAAGCCCAATCCAATTCCCATGACAATCCCCCCAAAGATTGCTGCCAAAAATAAATCGCTAGTAAAGTTTGGGAGTACAATAACATAGTCCACTAGAACGGATAAAACAATTGTACCATATAGGGTTTTTATTGCAGCCTCTTTCCCAAGACTTTTTATCCCCCAAATGAATAAAGGTACATTTAAAGCCAACATTGTCGCTCCTACAGGTAGGTTAAACAAATAGTGTATTACAGTTGCCAGTCCCCCCACACCACCGGGAGCAATTTTATTGGGAACACTAAAAGCATTTAGGGATATGGCCATGATGACACATCCTAAGGTAATGCCTGCATACTCCACAAAAGTTTTGTATATTTGTATTAATTTTTCTTTTTTTTTCTTCTTCCATTAGATCACCTCAACTATCCTTGTAACCTCATATATTATAGCATAAAATAAGCTCTTGTCCCATGACTATTGTTAGTTTGCCCTAATTATTTATAGGATATCGATAGAAAACAAAAGATAGATCTAGAATCTATTCCATTGGCACGATCATTCTCTAAAAAGCTTCCAAACCTTTGTTTATTTGTAAGCGTCCAATAATCTCATGGATTTAAAATCAATAAAAGGCATGAGACAATAGACTTCAAAAGAGTACTTTTATAGTTCACCGAGTACTCGGTGAACTATAAAAGCTTGAAAGGAGAGATCTCAT